>JAQXIG010000132.1 GCA_029007685.1 bacterium
AGAGGTGTTCGAATCTCATGTGACATGCTCGATAGAAAATCGGTCTTGGCATTATTAGCCTTTTCGGCTACTTCTTTCGCCATATTCAACTGTTCTATCATTTTCATATCTGGATTTTCTATGGTATGATACATAAAGATAATAACGAAAGTTAATAAAGATGTAATTAGTAATAATTCTGGATTTAACATTTGAATAGATATGATAGGAATCGCTAGTATTATAAATGAAATTATTGGTAATATACTTTTTGTATTTAAAGTTTTGAAATTTATCAGAATATAGACTATCCATATCAATACTGTGATTCCTGCTATAGCATAAAGAAACGTCACATTGGGTCCATAGGCATAAATCACACTTCCTTCTCTGTAAAAATTGAATGGTAACACCATATTAATTATAGATGAAACCAGGTAGATAAGGGTAGCAAACTGAAACATCTTTTTATTTTTTTTAGTGATTTCATGTGTTACGGATATAGCACCTTCTTTCTTGACATTCTTCTTTAGCAATACGATATAAAGTGTCATTAAATAACACATAGTTAACAGATAAATATAATAGGACTTTAGAATTACAAATCTAAATATGTGCGTATCGGGTAAATTAAACGATGCTAAAATACCTAGCAAATCCATTATTATTCCTATCATAGAGGTAAATAGTAAGCATTTATATATTTTATTTTCTAGCGAATTGATTCTCTGTTTGCTAAGATAAATGCTAGTTATTAATATAATATAAAACAGACTTCCAATTAATAATAATATACTTACATGCATTTTAACACTCCTTACTATTCTCATTTTATCATAGTTTTTATTTTTATCAACAAAAAAACAGTTTCATTATTTATTGATGAACTGTTTTACTAAAGTTTTAACTTTTTTGTCTGTTTCTTCTTTACAACTGGAAGTACGAGTAATTGCGTTTAATGTCTCAATTAATTCTTTAGATGATTCAATTCCTTCATTTACAGTATCTTCCCACATATCGGCTATTTCTTTTAAGCTTTTATTTCTAGTATTTATGGGAATACTATAATTTATGATCACGCGATTATCTATCCCTGTATTTTTAGGTATCCAAGTGATAGAAAATGGCTGAACTAATCCACCACTATTTTTGACTAATTTGAAAATTCTATTTGATTTTAATGGTAAGATATTGTATTTTTCTGGTTCTCTGTTCAATGTTCCTTCTGGAAATAACCCCACTGCGCCCTCCCATACTAAAGTTTGATAGAATGCTTCCATGCTTTTTAAATTGATTCGGAAGTTATCATTGTCTGATTTTCTCGCAATTGGTACGGCTCCCATGGCAGTAATAAAAGCTGCCGATGCATAACAAGGTATCGGATGTTTCCCTGCACTAAAAAGATTTTCTTTTCCTTGAAACATCCTTAATAAAGCTCCCCAATGAACCTTTCTATTCTGTGAGGCTGTCACTAGGACTGGATCCAGTTTATCGCGGTGATTTCCTACAAAGGCTACAGCTCCTTTTTTGATGATGTTTTCATTTCCTTTAATAATCGGTTTGTATTTTTTATTAAAAATGGGAGTTCCTACTAGTTTTATAATTGTATAAGTAGATTCTGTTAGTATTTTTTTTAAGAACTCTGTATTGGTGATGCATTTGCTTTCTACAATATTATTACCTAATAAATGAATTTCTTTTCGCACCTTATCATTTTTTATAACGTTCTCTATAGATTCTTTTAATTCCCTTAGTTCTAAACTTTTTATTCTTAAAACATGATCGTTGGTGGAAACACTTTTTTCATTATGTGGAGCATCTATACAAAAAATGATTCCGTTATTTTTTATATTATTGATTACATTGGCTTGATCTTCAAACACAAAATCAGGACTCATGTGACTTATATAGTCTATTTTTTCCTCACTGGATTTTACTAATTTTAAGACATCGTACTTGATTCCACTTTTTAAAAGTTGGATTTTGGTCAAGAGCGGAACGATTTTTAGTCGGATTAAATCTCCAACTATAGATCCTTCTTTATTGGTTGTTGGTTTTCCTCGTGCGGATACAAAATGAATCTTGTAACCATTTTCCCTTAAATAATTAATGGTTTCTTTCACTCCTGGTTTAGCATTTTGCATGCAATATTTTATAAAATTTTTGTTCCAGAAGTGTTTATTGATTTTCTCAGACCTTTTTATTGATTCCTCAGTTGAATAACCCTTTTTCAAAAAGTAGTCTTCCAATCCATAGACCTCTTTTACATCATAACCGTTTGGATTCGATTCCGTTACCTCAATATTATAATGTTTTTTTATAAACTTTACAGCATGTCTTTTCATAAAATTTGTTTCTTCTACTATTGTATCATCAATATCAAAAATTGCCACTTTCATGTTATCACATCTCTTCCTATCTGTTTTTTATTTAATATCCATTGAAATTTCCGTTATTATATCAACAACTAGTACATTTGTAAATAATAAATTTAACTTTTTTCACTTTTTTCACTTTTTATGATTAACTATACAAAAATTGTCATGAAAAAGGTATCCTTAGAATTGGGGGGTTTCTGAACTTGATTTTTACACTTTCAAGTGAATAAGAGTTACTATTGATGGATTTAGAAAAAGAAAAAAGGCACTCTCACTACCTTTTCCTATG
>JAQXIG010000133.1 GCA_029007685.1 bacterium
AGCTAGAAAACCATACTTTATGATAACTAAAATATATCACAATTTTTCTTTTTTCTCAAGTTTGATAAGATAAAATTATCTTATTTTCCTCTTCTTGATTATATCTTCCTTTTTTGTCGAATTTTATAGAAAAACAGAATCTATTATTCAACCGATTCTGTTTCTTGGGAAGCGTTTAGAGCCATTCCTAATACAAATATATAAGATAATAAATATACCCATAAGAAAAGTATCAAAAGATTAGCAATGCTCCCATATAATAAATTATATTTTGCGAAATCACTGACATAAAATGAATAAATTTCAGTCGAAATTATCCAAGAAATAGTGGTAAATATTGCTCCATAGGTAGTACTATTACTTTTAATTGATTTGTCTGGAGCTATGGTATATAATAGTTTGACGCAAAAGAAAATTAATAGTATAGAGATTGGATACTTTAAAATATTATAGGTGATTAATAAAGTTTGATCAATGGAATCTACGGCTATTACCTTTATTACAAACTTGATTATCATATCTCCATAAGCTGGTACAATTAACATAAATACTAGTAGTATTACTAAAATAACGGTCATAAAAATAGATTTGATTCTACGGTCTAAGTAATCTTTATTATCTACTTTGTAGATTAAATTTGATCCAATAATCATAGAATGAGGACCATTCGAAGCTAAGATAAATGCAGAGATATAGAAGATTGCAATATTTAAGTTCATACTTTTTCCATCAATTGCTTGATTTAAAATGCTTGCGATTTCAGATGGTAATGTTTTAGAAATCAATTCCATTAGTGATTCAATTGAAATAGAAAAATGAGATATAATCGTCGCAATTAGAGCTACTAATGGAATTATCGATAGTAATAAGAAAAAAGAGAGTTGGCCTGGTAAAATCCTCATCTCTGGTTTTTGAATCGTTTGATATACTCTCTGAAAGAACTTTTCCATATTATTTTTCAAAGTGAACACCACTTTTCTTTTTTATTTATTTACTTTTTCTTTGCTAGTACGCATATCTAGTGCAGCTTCATTAATGGCATCATCTATGGTTTTGATATCATCGGTTATCATACTATAACCGATGGCGGCACCAAATCCATGTGGTAAATCTTTGAATTCTTTTCCTAATTTTTTACAGTAAGTATCTATCTGCTTTTCACTATATCCTACTAAGTATACTAAGAATTCATTACCATCAGTTCTAATAATTTCACTATTTTCTAGTTGAGTATTTACTAGTATGGAGGCAGCACTTATAATCAATTGATCTCCTGCTTCATGGCCATAGTTATCATTTACGTATTTTACATTGTTTAAATCAATCATTACAATTGCTTGTGGATAAACTTTACTATTTTCCCATGTTTCCATATTGATATTTAAGTAATTTCTATTTTTTAATGATGTTAACATATCCGTATATTTACGGCGATCTTCTTTTCTGACTTCTTTTATTTTTTTCTTTTTCTTTAAGATTAAGAAAACTGCAGTTAATATTAATAATGGTAACAATATCAATCCTAAGATAATTAAATATAATTCTTCGAAACTTGTTCTTTCAATCAAACTTAAGTCTAAAGAGTTTAAACCTGCTGTGCGATAGTTATAGTAGGAATTGGTAGTAATCATATAGTTATATAATTTATAAAAATCGTCATTTCCATTTTTAATCGCAAATGTATAATCGTTACTCATCGTATCACTAAATAGTACTTCGTATTTTGAAAATTTACTATTACGATAATAATTATATATTTCTTTATCAACAATGATTATTCCATGCCTTTTGGTTAACTGATCTAGTTTTTTGACTTCTTTAATAGATGCTTTACTATTCTCTTTGAAGTAAGTCAACACTAAACTATTGCTTAGCATATTAACCTTCTTATTTTTTAATCCTTCAAAGGTTTTTACCATTTCTTTGCTGTTTGTTGGAGCTAGTACTACATATTCTTCTATCATTGGAGATACTGTCAATTGATACTCTGATGTTTTGTAACCAAAGTCATTGAAGTAAATATCAACCTCTTTTTTATCAATAGCTTCTTTTAATTCTTTTTTTGAACTATATTTTTGATAGACCAAATCGATATTGGTGAGTCTTTTTATGCGAGCAATATATTCTGATGCTATTCCTGCGGGGATTTTATCAATTTCGGTTTCATATGGTGGATTTTCTACATAACCATACACATAGGTTTTTGATATTAACTCTTGTTTGGTTTTATCGTTCATTTGATTTTTTTGGGCATAGTAATTTAAATATTCGCGGTTATACTCATCTACGTAGTAAGTATTTTTCCATTTTTCAAAATACTTGGTTACTATATTATTGAGATTTTCATTATCTTCACTTAGTGTTAATACTACTTTTTGTTTCATTTCAATAAAATAATGGTTAATGTAATAAGAAGTATTAGCTATTGTTTGATCTAGATACATTATTTGTGGAATTACTATCATGGTAATGTTTCCAACTTCTAAATCTGACATCATTTCTTCTATGGTGCTGTAACTTTTATAGGTAATTTCTTTGGCATTTTTTAAGTAATAACTTAGTTCTCCAACATCGTTTGCAAATACACCGATCGTTTGATTAGCAAACTCTTCTATTTTATCATAACGAACATCATTTTTGCTAATTGCGATGTAGCCGTCTTCGTAGATTAATAAATCTTTTTCTGTTAATTCGGTATCATTATTTAGGATTCTAACTCTGAGTCCTGTAGTCGTTGAACTTTTTTCTTTTGGATAAGATATTTTATTAAATTCTAGTCCAATGTTGGTTTCAAAACTTTTGATGAAATCAAAGATGACTCCAGCTCCATCCATAGAATAAACAGGAAGATTGTTGACGATTTCAAAATCGAATTTGGTTTTTAAGTTATTGTTTACCCATTTTTTTTCCATTACAGTTAAGTTCGTTTTTTCATCTTCATAATTTAAGTAAGCATAAAGTCCTATAAAAACTAGTAAGGCTACTGCTACCGGTATGATAATAATTAACTTTTTTTTCATTATGAATCCCCTTCTGTTTTGTTTCTATCTCTTGTCCAGACAAAACTAGAACTATTATGATGTTTATACCCTATAATT
>JAQXIG010000134.1 GCA_029007685.1 bacterium
ATTCTTCTTCTAATTTAGAACTACCAATATTATATCCCAAAGCTTTTAAAAATGTAAAGGCCATAGCACCGCCAATGATTATTTTATCAGCTTTTTCTACTAAATTTTCAATTACTCCGATTTTATCTTTTACTTTGCTTCCACCTAGTATTACAACATATGGCTTTTCTGGATTTGCTAATTTTTCTAATTGAGTTAGTTCTCTATCTACTAAAAGTCCGATTGCATTTGGTAATTTAGAGGCAACTCCCACGTTTGAAGCATGACTTCGATGAATGGTACCGAAGGCATCGTTGATAAAAATATCACCAAGTTTTGCCCAATAAGCGGCTAGTTCTGGATCATTTACACTTTCTTTATTGCCATCTAAATCTTCAAATCTCGTATTTTCAATTAGAATGATTTCTCCTGGTTTCATATTGTTGATCGATTCTTCTAATTTTTTACTTCTGGTACGATTGATGAAGATTACGGGTCTTTTCAATAATTCACTTAAATGGATGGCTATGGGTGTTAGGGTGTTTTTTTCTTTGTCTTTTTCGGTTTTCACTCTTCCTAGATGAGATAATAGAATTACTTTTGCTTGTTGTCCTAAAGCATACTTTATAGTATCTAGACTTTCTACAATTCTGGTGTCATCTACGATTTTTCCATTTTCCATTGGAACGTTAAAATCTACTCTGATGATTACTTTTTTATTAGCAAGTTCTAAATCTGTGATTACTTTTTTCATTTTATTCCCCTTTTCTATTTTCATTATAACACATTTTGTATTAAATAAAAGATAAAACTGAGACTACATTAATAGTGTAAATTATGATATGATCAATTTATAATTGGAGGAATTATAATGGAAGATTTAATTGAGTTTGGTAGGCTATTTTTTGTTAAAAATAGTTATGTTGAAATTAAAAAGTTGCATACAAATAAAAAAGAACTAATCAAATATTTTTCACAATTTAATCAATCTATAGTCTCTGATATTACTGGATTAGAGGAGAATTGTGAGAATACATATCTATCCTCAAACAAACACCCATTTTTATCATTATACAAAGATTTTTTAAGTGATGGTTATTCTATAATTAGAGTCGCAAATCGTTTTCATTATGATAATGATAAAAAACAAATCTCATTTGCTGAAAAAAACTGTTATTCATTATTACCTATTACTATGAGTAGTGAAAATAGTTGTCAAGTCATAAAAACTAGTCAAGAAATTTTAAAAAATGATAATATTGCTAATCAATATATGTATAATTTATTCGAGGATGGAGAAGCTATTGACTTTGATTATTTTGATCCTTATCAAACTAATAAAAATTTTTCAATGTTAGAAAGACTTGATCTTTTATTAAGAGAAAAAACTAATAATTTAAATTACTATGAACAGCAAATGTTTAAAGAATATAGAACTTATAATCTTGAAAAAATTCTAACTTACGATTATTCAAATCAAATAATAAATCATGATAATGCTGGTACTATAGTTATTACTCCTAATACTACTCATGAAAAAACAGTAAAAAAGTTACAGCATGGTTCAGAGATAGTTTGGTCTTTAGTTGAAGAAGGATTGATTGATTTTAACTGCAATAGTACTATTGGGGAGTTATCAGAATACACTAACAGTATACTTATTCAACTTTGTAAGAACGAAGCTATTTTATGGCTAAATCCAATAGAAAAAAGAACCCAATATCAGCAACAGGAGTTAATAAGAATTATTGATAGTCTTCAAGCACTTAAAGAAAAAGGTTATAATTTAGAAATTAGCGCTAGCATATGTGATAATCTTTCTAGTTACGAAATTGAATATGGAGAAATTTTAAATACCGATAGTATAAAAAAAGGAACTTAGTGAACTGAACTCCAAATAGTTAACAGAAAAAAAGATAACTCAAGATTCATTACTTGAGTTTTTTTGATTTTACATTAATCCCATTAATTTTTTTGTTGTTCTAACCATTTGAGACACATAGGAATTTTCATTATCATACCACGCTACTACTTGAACAAGTGTTTCACCATTTCCTAAAGATATAATTTTGGTTTGAGTGGCATCAAATATAGATCCATGACTATCGCCTATAATATCACTTGAAACAATAGGTTCATCAGTATAGCCATATGAGGAACTTCGATTATTTTTCATTAGTTCATTTAATTCTTCTTTTGTTACTTCTTTTTCTACTACGGCATCTAAGATTGTTAAAGATCCATCTGGTACTGGTACTCTTTGGGCACTCCCAATTAATTTACCCTCAAGTTCTGGAATAACTAATCCGATTGCTTTGGCTGCTCCAGTTGAATTTGGCACAATATTTATCGCTGCTGCACGAGCACGTCTTAAATCACCTTTACGATGAGGTCCATCTAAAATCATTTGATCTCCAGTGTAGGCATGAACAGTAGTCATAATACCTGATTTAATTTTAGCATAATTATTTAAAACATTAGCCATTGGTGCTAGGCAATTAGTAGTGCATGAAGCTGCTGATATAATTTTGTCTTTTTTTGTTAATGTATTTTCGTTTACTCCATAAACAATTGTTTTGACATCGTTTCCAGCTGGAGCTGAGATAACAACTTTTTTGGCTCCTGCTTCAATATGTGACATCGATTTTTCCAAACTAGCAAAAAAACCAGTACATTCTAATACTACATCAACATCTAAATCTTTCCATGGTAATAGCTTAGGATCAGACTCTTTATAAATTCTTATTTCTTCATTATCGACAATAATAGAATTTTCAGTGTACGAAATAGTATCAGCAAGTTCATATTTCTTTTGTGCTGAATCATACTTTAGTAAGTGAGCTAACATCTCAGGTGAAGTTAAGTCATTAATTGCAACAACTTCAATTCCATCATGATGAAACATTTGTCTAAATAATAGTCTTCCTATTCTTCCAAAACCATTAATTGCTACTTTCATTTTATCATCCTCTTTCTATTTTCATTATATAGATTTCTCTAATATGAATCAATATATTCATGATTGACTATACAAAAATTGTCATGAAAAAGGTATCCTTAGAATTGGGGGGTTTCTGAACTTGATTTTTACACTTTCAAGTGAATAAGAGTTACTATTGATGGATTTAGAAAAAGAAAAAAGGCACTCTCACTACCTTTTCCTATG
>JAQXIG010000135.1 GCA_029007685.1 bacterium
TTTTATGAGTAAAAGTAGATAAAAACATACAAAAGAAATAAAGTACAGTTGAGGAAAATATAGGAGTTATACTAAGAAGAAGATATTGTTTTTTATCAAATTCGCCACTGAACGATAATCCGATAAAATTAAAAATCCCTAATAAAGCTACCATTAAAATGATATAAATTAGTCCGGCGAATACTTTACTATATACAATATTCGTTCTCTTAATTGGCAAGCTATTTAGATATTCGATTGTTTTATCACTTTCTTCTTTTAATAAAATATTAGATCCTAAAACACCTGCATAACATCCTATAATGAATAGTACAAATACAAATCCTTCTGATTTTAACCAGCCATAACAGCTACTAATAGAAGAAATATCCATATTGAAAGCTGTTAATAATTCTTTTGGAAACATTTCCATCATCTCATCCATCATCTTAATATTATCACTGTTAATAATGGATGGATAAATTAAAAATACAACTGAAAAAATACCAATTAAAATTAGTAACCAAATCAAAAAACTTTTCAAGTTTACTTTCATTTCTCTTTGAAACATAAAACGTTCCTCCTACTGATAATAGTGTAAAAATATATCTTCTAAAGTAGCTTCTTCAATTAAAATGTTATCAATTTTATATTTAGCAAGTTCTTTAATCAAGAGATCAGAAGATAGTGCATTTTTAAATTGAATTTTATTATTTTCTCGGTTCAATACATCAATTTTTAATTCTTGAATCATTTTATCAATTTCATTAGACTCTACTGTTACAAAAGTTAGATTCTTCTTATGAATTTCTTTTACCGTTTCTATTTTTAACAGGCAACCTTCTTTAATAATTCCAACTCGATCACAAATCTTAGAAATTTCACTTAAGATATGTGTAGAATAAAAAATCGTCGTTCCTTTTTTCTTTTCTTCTTGTAATAACTCATAGAATACTTGTTGCATAATAGGATCAAGGCCACTCGTTGGTTCATCTAGTATGAATAATTTAGGCTCATGCATCATTGCTAACACAATTCCTAACTTCTTAGCATTTCCTAATGATAAATCTTCTACTTTTTTAGACTCCTCTAACTGTAATCTTTTGACTAATTCACATCTTCTTGCATGAATATCTTTTTTATAAAATGATTCATGATAGTCTAACATTTCTTTTACCGATAAATCATCATATAAATGAATCTCACTAGGTAAGTAACCAATCTTCTCTTTTAGGGAAACATTATCTTTATCAAATTCTTCTCCATCAATAAAAACCGTTCCTTCTGTTTTTTCAATCAAATTCATAATCGAACGAATAGTAGTAGATTTCCCGGCTCCATTTGGACCAATAAAACCAAATACTTCACCTTCCTGTAAACTTAAAGACAAATCTTTTACCCCTAATATTTTTCCATAATATTTCGTTAAATTCTTGATTTCTAGTATGTTCTTTTTCATCTTTATCACCACTTTACTAAATAATATCTATAAAATGAAACGTTACATTATAATCTTGCCTTGCTTTTAATTTTCTTTACCTGTTCTATATTATCCTTTTCTCTTTCATAATCATTTATATGACCTATAAAGATATCGTGATTTTTCCTTTTTACTAGCTTGACAAAGTCGCAATAAGAAGTTGTAAATAAAGCAATGGGCGTCTTAATTATGTATTTTTTACCATCTTTTAAATATAATATTGTCTTACGACCAGGTCGAAATAACTCACCTTTGTGATTAATCCATCCAACTGATGAATCAAGACAAATAATTTCTTGATAATCTATATAATTTAATTTTTCTAAACTAAATATATATTTTTCAGTTAAAAAACAATTCCCATATCTTACTAAAACATTGCTCAATTCTTTTTCAAAATCTTTGATTTCTTCTTTACTATGTTTTTTTAGAAAATTTATTAGTGAAAAATAATAAACCCCTATTCTTAACATTAAAATTCCTAACATAACTAAAATAAAATAGGCAATAAATAAATCTATTGACGTAAAAAAATAATATATTCCTATAAATAAAGCAATGGTTACTAGTGCAAGTATAATTACTTTTATTTTATACTTTTGAAATGTAAACTTCATATTATCAACCTCAAAAAATCTAATTTATAAATTATTATTTTTTCTGCTTATTAACTATTCTATTACCAATCGTTTGTTTACCAAGTATAGAACATATAATAGTACCCCAACATATTGGTATCATCAAAAGTAATAATAAAATCGCTATGATTCTTTGTAAATTAGGGAACAAACTATATAGAACATAAATACCAATCATCAATACAAATCCTAGCAAGAACAATAAAATAAAATCAATTATAATTGCTTTAGCATTATTATTTTTCATAAATCTTACCTCTTTAACAAATTATATAGCTCATCATCATCAAATTCAAATATCATTTTGTTTTCTAAAACTACTTGATAACATTCCCCTTTAGTAATATCTGTTATCTCATTTAAATCGATTTGGTAATAAACTTCTTTATATTTTATGTAATTAGCACCACGAGCTATTCTTAACACTTCTAATCCTTCATTAGGAGTTAAATAATCTAAAAATAATAATCTTTTATTTGTTAATGCTATTGTCGTAATTTTCTGATTATCTTCTTGTTTTATCATAATTTCATCAAATATTTTGATTACTTTTTCATTATCCATAAGTTCAAAATTATACATAATAAATTCTCCTTTACAAATTGCAATTTGTTAATTTAATATTTTTTCTAAGATTTTATCATATATTAGATGTGATAAATGATCAGCTTCTAATCTATATTTAATTTTATCGTTGCCATAAATGAATTTATTTCTAATGTATAATCCAAATCCAAAATGACTATATTCAGGTTTTGATTTTAATTCTTCTTTAGTGCTCTCTTCAATATCGTTAATGACTCTATCAGCCAATTCATTAACAATATTGTCTAATTCTTTTTGAGCTTTTTTTAAAAAACCCATACTATCTATTTCTACAACGTGCTTTTTCAAATCACTTGAATAGCTTCTATTACAATTATAACAATGATATTTTATCCTATTTGGACTTTCTCTATCTTCATTTTTTATATCCAATCCTCTATAAAAGCATTTTTTTTCATTAATAAATTCTTCTATAATTTCGTTTGGTTCGTGATACCAAACAATTACCATTTGCTTTTCACAATTGGGACACTTAGGAATATTGCTCATCCTTCACCAACTTTCAAATTACTATTTGATATATTTATTATATCATGCTTTTACCAAAAAATATCTATTTCTAGCAATATAAAAAGTATTCCAATTAGAACAACTAGAATACTTTTCTTTTTTATTTTATTTTTGTTTGTCTTTCTTTTTAATAATCAAGAAATCTAATAGATAAAGAATTGCTGGTAACATAAAGATAGTAGCAAGTAAAGAAATAAAGGTTCCAACTCCTAAGAATAAACCAATAGAGGAAATAACAGGAGAAGTAGCAATGAATCCAATTAGAATTCCCGCAATTAATAAGATTAAGCCACTCGTAATAATAGCAGGTAAGCTATCTTTTAAAGTACCAATCAACGCTTCTTTCTTATCCATTTTCTTTCTAAGTTGTAAGTAACGACTAGATAACACAATAGCATAATCAATCGTTGCTCCCATTTGAATAGCAGATACTACAACATAAGACATAAAGAAGATATCTTTGCCAAAAAGTGTCATAATACCAAAGTTAACTAAAATACTACCTTCAATCGTTAAAATTAATAATACTGTCATCCAGAAAGATTTGAAAGTGCATAATAAAATAATAGCAATAAATAAAATCGTAATACCAGTAATCATAATATTATCTGATGTAAAGGAGCTTTCTAAATCCATAGCATTAATAGAATTTCCAACTAAAGTAACATCAGTATAATAATCTTTACTCAATGCTCTAATTTCATCAATTAAGACTTCTGTTTCTTCTGATTCAGTCTTAGCATTTAAATTCAAAATAAATCTAGAATAATCATCACTTTCTAATAAAGTAATAGAATCATTTACCATATTATAATAAGTAGTAACTTGTACTTTTAATTCTTCTGGTAATTTTAAAGTTTCACTATTCTCATTGAAGAAATAGATTAGATCAATTAAAGAAATTCGGTAATTATTGATATTTTCTAACTTTTCTAATTCTTGATTAGCATTCGCATAGTATTTATATAAATTCAAAGTAATTTCTTTATTAACTTGGAAGATAGTAGCTAATTCTTGATAGTTAACTCCTGTACCTAAATAAAGATTATCCCCTACTGGATAACTACCGATACTAGTGATAGAAGTTACTTTATCTAATTCTTTTAATTTACTTGTAATTTCTAATTCTTTTTGATAATCTTTTTCTTCACTCTTGACTAAAATAACTAGCATATTGTCTGTTTCAAAAGTAGTTTCGATATTTTGCAGTGCTTTGATATTTTTACTAGTACGAATCGCTTCGATAGAATTTGTATTATAAACATAATGATATTTTGGTATAAAACAGATACCTATTACTACAAAAATGATAAAGATAGGAAGTAAAATTTTTCTTTTATTAACAATAAAACTACTTAATTTTCCGAAATCATGTTTCTTTTCTTTCTTTTTGCATTTTAGAATCATTTTATCAAAAATAGAAAGCAAACTTGGCATAACTAAAATAACAGTTAATAAGCTACAAATAATTCCTTTTGATAAAACAATTCCAATATCTCCACCAATTTTAAGTTGCATAAGTACTAATGCTAAAAGTCCACTAATGGTAGTCAAACTACTAGCAAATATCTCTGGCATTGCCTTTGAAGTAGTCTTTTTCATAGCAAGTAATTTATCATCCGTATCACTAATTTCCTTCATGAATTGATTCATAAAAATAATAACATAATCAATCGATAATGCAAGTTGTAATACAACAGCAATTGCCTGCGTGATATAAGAAATTTCTCCAAGTAAGAAGTTACTTCCCATATTTAAAACAATTGAAATTCCAAAAACGATAAAAGCTATAACTGGTTCAAAATAAGTTTTAGAAGTAATTAATAAGGTAACAATAATTACAATAACAGCTAAAATTAATACCAAATCAATTCCATCTGTAGGATTTTCAAATGATTCTGAATAAATATCATAAGATTCCTTCTGAAGTAAGTTTTCAATATCCTCTTTTATACTATCTATTTTTTCATCATCTTGATTTACTAATTGAATCGTATAAAGTGCTTTTTCATCTTTATAAGAATTCTCAGTTCCATCGAAAGACACATTTTCAATATTTTCTATTTGAGATAACTTTTCAACAAATAAGTTAGCATCCTCTAGTGAAATATCATGGATCATTAGTTTAATTGTCGTTAAACTACCAAACTCATCTTCCATAATATTAAGACCATATTTAGTTTCCGTATCATCCGGAAGATAATCTGTAATACTATCATTTACTTTTACATTATTAATATTAAAAGCGCAAAAAATAGTTAATAACAGAAATATAACTAGGAATACATAACGATATTTAGCAATGAAATCTCCTAGATATATTAAAAAACTTTTCTTTTCTTTTTTATTATTTTTTTTCAAAATTTTCACCCTTTCCGCAACTAAATACATTACACTATGATATTTTATACTTAAGTTTTTAAAACTTTAAATACTTTTTTATACTTTAGTATATTTTTATACTTTTGATATTTTTAATAGAAAATGTTATAATGGTTTTCGGTGATTTAAAATGGAAAATCAAAATCTTAGAACAAATAAAACAAAGATATTACTATCTAAAAGCTTATTAGAATTGTTGGAAACAAAAGATTTCTATAATATAAAAGTAAATGAAATATGCAATCATGCCCTCGTTCATAAAACAACATTCTATAATCATTTTAATGATAAATATGATTTATTAAATTATATATTAATCGAAATTTATAATGGTATTAAAAAAGAAGTGAATAAGAATGAAGGTATTATTGAATATTATTTAAGTATCGCTAAATCTTATATTAAATTAATAAAAACAAATCCTAAACTATTTCAATCTATGATTCAAACTAGTAGCAATGATCTTAGCTCTTTTATGATTCAAGAATTATATGTAAAAGATGTAGAAGATACAATATCACAAATGAATATACCAATTCCGAGTAATTATGTAGCAAGATTTTATGTAAGTGCTGTTTACTCCGTTTTAAATGAATGGTTTATCAAAGGAATGATAGAAGATGAAGATACTATTATTAAATATATTGAACTATTAATAAGAAGTGAAAAATAACGTTTTCTAAGTCTAAATAAAAATTCTGAACATTTAACAGGAAAAATTCAGAATTTATTTATTTAAAAATGATAAAATGTATGAACTTTTTTATATTCTTGGTAAGATTAGTAACTTTATATTTTCTCGTTTCACCTGTAGTTATCGATATACCATATGCCGCAAAATACTTTGACCAATTATCACAATGGTTGCACCTCTTTTATCATTATTTAAAGAAATAAAAAGACCACTGGCAGAAGCTGATGTATCATGAGTAACTACTTGATAAATATATCCACTTGGACCAGTCATTGCCTCTTTCGTTGTATCAAGTTGTGTGATATCAAAATCTGTTGGGTGGTAGTATTCTCATTTAAATTAGAATCCTCATTAACATGATTGCTTTGTTCATTTTTTGTATTACTGTTATCTTCGTTATTGATTGTATTATTATTTTGTACGATATTCTCTTTGTCATTTTTCGATAGTACTTTATCATAGATCATATAAACAGATAGTCCAATTATTATGGTTATTAACACTCCTATTAATATTTCTAATCCTATTTGTTTGTGTTTTTGCTCCATTTCATTTTCCTCCTTTTATTCGATTATATTTTATCCTCCTCCCCATAAAAAAGATTATTCTAAATTGAATAATCTTCAGAGTGTAAAAATTTGCAAATTTTCAATTATAATTCAAATTGTGAGTTGTAAAGTTCTGCATAGAAACCATTTTGTTTCATTAATTCTTCATGATTTCCTGTTTCAATAATATTACCTTCTTTCATTACTAAAATTAAATCGGCATTTTTAATGGTTGACAAACGATGTGCAATAATGAAAGAGGTTCTTCCCTCAGTCAATTTATCCATAGCTTTTTGAACTAACTCTTCGGTTCTGGTATCCACATTGGAAGTAGCTTCATCTAAAATCAAAAACGGTGCCTCTTCCATCATTCCACGAGCAATTGTTAATAATTGTTTTTGTCCACCACTAATCGTATCTGTATCTCCTACATTAGAGTGCAGACCACCTGGTAAAGTTTTAATGAAATGGTCTACTCCCACTGTTTTACAAGCTTCCCAAACTTCTTCTTCTGTCACATTTTCTCGATTAAATTGAAGATTATCTAAAATACTCCCCTCAAATAACCAAGTATCCTGTAACACCATACAAAAGAGTTCATGAATAT
>JAQXIG010000136.1 GCA_029007685.1 bacterium
TATGGTCATTACTAAAGATATGTCTAGACTTGGAAGAGATTATATTGGAACAGGTAATTTAATAGAAAAATATTTTCCAGAACATAATGTTAGGTATATAGCTGTTACTGATAATATTGATACATTTTTAGATAATTCTAATAACGATATAGCACCATTTAAAGCAATAATGAATGATATGTATGCTAAAGATATTTCTAAAAAGATTAAATCAAGTTTAAGAGCAAAGCAAAAAGAAGGTAAGTTTGTTGGTGGTAGAGCTCCATTTGGATATGATCAAGATCCAGATGATAAAAATCATTTAGTAATAAATGAAGAACAAGCATTAGTTGTAAAAAGAATATTTGATATGTGTTTAGATGGTTTATCATTTTTTAAAATAGCAAAACAGTTAACTAATGAAAGAATCAAAACACCAGCGCAATATTATAGTTTTGAATGGAAAAGTAATTATAATTTAAAATATGGACAGTGGCATTCTAAAACAATTAGAGATATTTTAACAAATAGAATGTATATAGGTGATATGGTTCAAAATAGAAGAAGTAAAATTAATTATAAAATTAAAAAGGTTATTAGAAATAATCCAAAAGATTATATAATTGTAGAAAATACTCATGAACCTATTATTGATAAAGATACTTTTTATGAAGTACAAAAAAGAATACCTAAAAATGTTGGAAGAAATGAAAAGAAAGAAAATCATTTATTAGATGGACTTTTATATTGTAGTGATTGTGGACATAGAATCTCTATACAAGCAAGACGAAAAAAGGATAATAGATGTTATACTATATGTAACTATTATAGAACTTATATGAAACAAAAACTTTGTACAACTCATTCAAATAATTATGAAAAGCTCGAAAAAGCAATTATTACTTCTTTAACCGAAATGTGTTTAATGTATATTAATAAAGATAAAATAAAAAATGATACTTTGAGTAGATTAAAGGAAAACAATAAATTTAATAATAAGAAAGAATTAAATTTATTATGTAATGATATAAAACAAATTAATGATAACTTAGATACTATTTATATTGATAAATTAAATAATAAAATAACTAAAGAACAATATGAAAGAGTAAAAGTAAAACTAGAAAATGAATTAAATATAAAACAAAAAAGATATAATGAATTAAATAACGATATTAAAGATAATATCAATGAAGAATCTAACAATAAAATTATAATAGATTATATTAATAAATTTCTATCTATGACGGAACCTAGTAGAGAGTTAATAGTTAATTTGATTAATAAGGTTGAAATATTTGAAGATAAAACTATAAATATTAAAGTTTCTTTTAATAAAAATAATAATAGTTATTCTTGATAATATTATTGTTTAAAAGAATAAAATGCTCAATTTAATTGCATATATTTTATAAAGGATGGGTTTTTATGTTACCTAATATACCTCCAAAATTATTTTCAATCAGTGCAGTTGCAATTGGTTATCTTTTAATAGACGATTCAACTGCCAATGAGCAAAATGCTTTAGGGAACTGGCTTATGTTAGTAGCACAGGTGTTATCGACTAATGCTTTTTATCGAGTATTAATGCAAGAAAGAGGATTAGAACCAAAAGAATCTACCGAATATGAAAAAAATAGTTCTTATTCTTTTACTAATAATAGTAATCCTTTTGCTAATAATTTTAATAGTTCCCAAACAGAATGCAATGAGACAATAATAATGTTAGAAAAGATGATTAGAGCTTTAGAAAAAGAAATAGGTGAAATAAAAAAGAAAATGAATAAATAATTAAAAATCTATCAAAAAAGGGCAACGACATGTTTGCCCAATGAGAACAAGAGTAGTAAATCATCATGTTTTCAAGCATACTTATCAACCATCTTATTCATGTTGTGAAGAAAATGTGTGTAGTCAAGTTCAATGCGGTTCTTGTTGTAATTTTAGATAAAAGTCGTAAGACTTTTTTCTTTTTGTCAATTTTTGTAAAATTAATGTAAATTACTTGTAATATTGAACAAATAATTTTATGATAACAATAGGGAAGGTGATACAGTGATATATCCATCTATTGATAAAATATTAAACATCGTAGATTCAAAATATGAATTGGTTCATATTATTAGTAAAAGGAGTAAACAAATGGCCTCTACTGAGCATTACCAAATGCCAGAATACAAATACAAATCACGTAAAAATTTAGGTAGAGCCTTAGAAGAAATATCAGAAAATTTAATTAATATCAAGAAAGATTAAGAAATTAATCTTTTTTCATGGTATAATTTTAGTAGGTGAAAATATGATTAAGATTGACAAATTTGTAAAACAAAAAGACGGGATATACCTATTAAAATTAGAAAATAATAAGGAATTGAAAATTCATGAAGACCTTATCTTAAAGCATGAGTTATTATTAAAGAAAAAACTAGATGAAAGTTTGATTTCAGAAGTATTAGAAGAAAATAAAATCTATGACGCATACATATTAGCCTTAAAATATATAAAAGCCAAAGTTCGTAGCACCTATGAGATGAAATTTTATTTAGAAAAGAAAAATACGAATTCAGAAATAGTCGATAAAGTCATAGCTCTCTTAAAAAAACAAGGATATTTAAACAACGAAATGTTTACTAAAGCCTGGATTCATGATAAAGTAGCACTCAGTAACGATGGACCATTAAAAATAAAAGAAGAATTACAGAAACATCAAATCGAAGAAAGGCTAATAGACAAGTATTTACAAGAATTTACCGAAGAGCTCGAAAAAGAACGAATTAAGAAGTTAATTCAAAAACAAATAGACAGAAATCATAGTAAAAGTGAATTCATCCTAAAGAAAAAAATGCAATCCCATATGATCAAATTAGGATATCATCAATCTTTAATCAATGAATTATTAAATGGTATAAACATCCAAGATGATGATGCCGCTCAAAAAGAATATAGAAAACTACATCGTAAATTAAGTAAAAAATATTCAGGAAAAGACTTAGAATATCAATTAAAACAAAAAATGTATCAACGAGGATTTTTTGACTGGCATAAATAACAATTAAAATAGTTAGAAAAAGTGTCAAACATACATATAATTGTAGTAAGGAGTAAGAATCATGATCAATATAGAAAGTTTAAATGACAAACAAAAAGAAGCAGTAAAGTATACCAAGGGTCCACTACTAGTTTTGGCGGGGGCAGGATCAGGAAAAACTAAAGTGCTAACGACTCGTATTGCCTATTTGATTGAAGAAAAAGGTGTTAGTCCATATCAGATACTAGCGATAACCTTTACCAATAAAGCAGCAAAAGAAATGCAAGAAAGATTACTAGGGATAATAGGCGAAGTCGCAAGAAATATCCAAGTATCTACCTTTCATTCTTTCGGATTAAAAATTCTAAGAGAAAATTATGATCTGCTAGGTTATGAAAAAAATTTTTGTATTATGGATAGTGATGACTCAGCAGCTGTAATTAAGAGAATTTTAAAAAAATTAAACTTAGATCCCAAACAGTATAATCCGACTGCCATTAAAAGTAAGATCAGCGGTTGTAAGAATGAGTTGATGACACCAAGCATGTACGAACGTTACGCTACAACGGAATTTGAAAAAGTAGTTCTAAAAGTATTTATAGAATACGAAAAGAAATTAAAAGAAAATAATTCCGTTGATTTTGATGACTTATTAATTTTACCGATCCAATTATTTAGGGAAAATCCTATTACGTTAGCTCGTTATCAAGAACATTTTGAATACATATTAATTGATGAGTACCAAGATACTAATGAAGCTCAATATATTTTAACAAAAATGTTAAGTGCCAAATACCGTAATATCTGTGTCGTTGGAGATGAAAATCAATCCATTTATTCTTTTCGCGGTGCAAACTATCGCAATATCTTAAATTTTGAAAAAGATTACAAAGAAGCCAAGACCATTAAATTAGAGCAGAATTATCGCTCCACCCAAAATATTTTAACGGCAGCCAATCAAGTAATTGCCCATAATCAAAGTCGGAAAGATAAAAACTTATGGAGTGATAAAGGCGAAGGAGACAAGATTACGTACTACCGAGCTCACGATGAAAAAGAGGAATCCCATTATGTAGCTAGTAACATAAAAAAACTAATTAGTAACGGTGTTACTCCAGATGAAATTGCCGTTCTTTATCGAACCAATGCCCAATCTCGCATCCTAGAAGAAGAACTACTCAAGATGAATCTTCCTTACCGTATAGTAGGAAGTTTATACTTCTATGGCCGTAAAGAAATTAAAGATTTGATGGCATATTTACGATTAATTTATAACGAAAAAGATGATATATCTCTAATTCGAGTAATCAACACTCCCAAACGTGGGATCGGACTAAAAACGATATCAAACTTAGCGGCCTTGGCTGAAATTGAAGGGAAAAGTATGTATGAAGTAATATCGATTGGGAAAGAACTAGAATTTAAAAAGATGATCGAGGACTTAAAAAGAGTTGCCGAAAGTGTAACTTTAACTGAATTAGTAGACAAAGTATTAGAAGCAACGGGAATGAAAAAAGAACTAGAATCTGAAAAAACGTTAGAAGCTGATATTCGTCTCGAAAACCTAGAAGAGTTCAAAACGGTAACCAAAGCTTTTGAAGAACGAGATGGAGTAATATCACTAGAGGATTTCTTATTCGAAGTAAGTTTAGTAAGTGATCGAGAAGAATATAAAGATGCCAGAAATAAAGTAAGTTTGATGACGGTGCATTCTGTAAAAGGATTAGAGTTTAATCATGTTTTCGTAGTCGGAATGGAAGAAGGAATTTTTCCCCATATGAACTCGTTAATGAATAATCAAGAATTAGAAGAAGAGCGTAGACTAGCCTATGTAGCGATCACTAGAGCGAAAGAAAAATTACACTTAATCAATGCCAGACAAAGAATGTTATTTGGACGCGATCAAGTTAATCCACCAAGTAGATTTATTAGTGAAATTTCCGAAGATCTATTAGAAAAAAGTCAAAAAGACGAAAAACAGGAAATCAAAATCAACAAAGAAGAAAAATTCTACAGTGAAGATGTCGATTGGAAAGTCGGCGATTATGCCTACCACGAGGTATTTGGAGCTGGCCGTGTTGTAGAGGTAACGAACACTCTAATCAGTATTGCCTTCAAAAGTCCGCATGGTATTAAAAAGCTAATGAAAAATCATAAGAGTATTAAAAAAGTATAAGGAATTTAGAAAGTATCATCAATATAAAAGATAAAAAAGAATGAACATCATAGAATATAAAAAAGGAGAATATGTATGGAAAATAAAAAATTAACCCTACTAATTATGGCCGCGGGAATGGGAAGTCGCTTTGGAGGATTAAAACAAATCGAACCGTTTGGTCCACATCAAGAATTTTTAATTGACTATTCAGTTTATGATGCCATCAAAGTTGGATTTAATAAAGTGGTGTTCATCATCAAAGAAGAAAATTACGAATTATTCAAAGAAACAATCGGAAACAGAATTGCGGATAAAATAGAAGTAGAATATGTCTTTCAACAACAAAACTCTATTCCTAGTTGGGTAAAAACTCCCAAAGAACGAACCAAACCATGGGGAACTGCTCATGCCATTTGGGAAGCGAAAGACAAAATTAAAGAACCGTTTGCGGTAATCAATGCTGATGATTTTTACGGTCGAGATGCTTTCCTAAAAATAGCCCAATATTTAAAAAAAACAGACTCACTAACTAGTAATAGCTATGCCTTAGTTGGTTATCAAGTCGGAAATACCCTAACTGAGAATGGAGCAGTCAAAAGAGGAGTGTGCGAAGTAAAAAATAATAAATTAGTAAAAGTAACCGAAAGTTCCATCGTCAAAGAAAACGATACTCTGGTAGCGACTCCTCTAAATAGTCAAGAAACATTTATCATCAAAGAAGATACCCTAGTATCGATGAATATGTTAGGCTTTACCCCAACATTATTTCCCTATATTGAAAAAAATCTAGAATCATTTTTTCAAGAAAATAAAGATTGTTTAGAAAATTGTGAATTCTTAATACCCGATGTTTTAACGAAATCAATTCAAGATCATTATGCTAGTGTAGAGGTACTACCAACTACCTCAAAATGGATTGGTGTTACCTATCGCCAAGATATTCCCCATGTTTTAAAAAGTTTACACAGCCTGATTAATCAAGGAGAATATCCAACAAATTTGTGGAATTAATCATATGAAAACAAGAATAATCATAATCATATTTGCTACCTTAGTAGGTCTAGTAATGATCTATTTCATAACCAATCCTAAAGTAGAACAATGGGAATATAAAAGTTTGCCAAATCAATATATTATCAAAAAAACAAGCGAGACAAACATCAGATTGGGAAAAAAAATTAACCAAAAGTTTATAACTCAAAGCCAGGAAAAAGAAATTGGAGTAGAAGATTATATTGCCGAATTTAGTTATGGAAAGAAATACATTGCCTTAAAATGTTTAGCAAACAAAAATGACAGTATAGATATAATCTTCTACCTAGTTGATACTAAAAATGAAGATGTGTATGGCCCATACAACACTGAATCCACCTATGAAAAAGTGAAACAAGAAATAGTAGATGATGAATTAGGAAATTGGATTCCGACCATCACCAAACCAAAAGATGCCAAATAATCAATAACCATAAACAAGAAAGGAAATAACATGGGAAAAGAAAGAATTGAGGAATTAGTTAGAATATTAAATGAAGC
>JAQXIG010000137.1 GCA_029007685.1 bacterium
ACGCTGCTACAAGAAAGTCTAATCGAAAGAGGATTAGCAGAAGTGGCCTATCTTTATGGTGATTATAAATATACAGCTAGATTAGAAACTGTTCAAAAAATGGCTAAAGAAAACAAGGTAGGATTTTGGAGCGAGGAAACAGAAAAGGTAGAAAAAGTAAGTTCTAAAACGAAAAAAAAGAAAGAAGAAAAAACATTTGTTCAAAAGTTAGTAGATCAATTGTTGGCGAAAGTATTTGATTATATTGAGAATTTATTAGACAAGATTGCATCTTGGATTGAAAATGTGTTATACTAAGAGAGAAAAACAAGGAGGAAGTATGAAAAAAAGAACACAAACAGAAATTGAAAAAATAAAAACGGGTGCTATTATCGTCCTAGGAATCATTGTAATATTTGGTCTAGTTTATATTCTTTCGGAAAATACAGGGGATCGTTCGAATGATAAAGCTCAGCTAAGTAGTGCTGAGACTTCTAATGAGAAGTCAACTAACCCTCTATTAGAAGAAGGAGAAGAAATTAAAGATGAAGAACGATCTTCGTTAACTTCCATTACTTACAGTGAATTGAAAAAAGCGGTAGATAACAAAGAGAAGAAATTTGTTTTCTTAGGTAGTGAACAATGTGGATGGTGTATCTACCAAAAACCAATTCTAGAACATTTAGTTTATGAATATGATGTAGAGATTTATTACTTGAATGTTGGGAATATGACTAGCGATGACTATAGTGGTTTGGCATCCTTGCATGATGACTTAGCTAGATTTGGAACTCCAACCTTTATCGTAATTGAAAATGGTAAGGTAACAACTGTGGATTCGGGAGCACGTGGAACCAATGGAATGTTATCGTTATTAAGTAGTAATGATTTTATTAGTGACTAATGGAGAAAAATATGGAAAAGAAAAGCGTAATCAAAGAAGTCAAAGAATTTAAAAGTAAATATGGTATGACAATAGCTTGGCGTTTGAAAAAAAATGCTAAAGTAATTGAAAAACATCTAAATCCAGATGAAGAAGTACTATATGTTTTTGCTGCTCAAAAGAACAATAATTGTTTTGACATCTTTTCAACGGCTGTAGTGGCACTAACTAATAAACGATTAGTGATAGGAAGAAAGAGAGTAGTTTTTGGATATTTTTTTAGCTCCATTACTCCTGATTTGTTCAATGATTTAAAAGTTTTGTCAGGAATTATTTGGGGAAAGATTCATATTGATACTGTAAAAGAGTTCGTAACACTATCCAATATTGACAAAAAAGCTTTACCTGAAATTGAAACTAAAATTTCATCATATATGATGGATGAAAAGAGTAAATTATTAGAAAATATAGATCAGAAATAGAATCCTAGCTATTTCTTTTTTATGTTATAAAAAAGAATAATTGCTTCTTTTTTTTTTCTTTTTGATGTATAATTTTAGTAGGAAGAAGTTGATAACATGAAATATTATTGTATAGGAATTAAAGGAAGTGGGATGGCAACTCTTGCTAGTTTGCTACATGACTTAAAACATCAAGTAAGTGGCTATGATGATGTGAGAGAGTGGAAATTTACCCAAGATGGTTTGGATGAACGAAATATAAAAATTTATTATGATCAAAATCACATTATAGAACCCGATACTATTGTTACGTTTTCAAAAGCTTTTAGCGAGGAACATCCTGAAATAAAAAGAGTTAAGCAATTGGGATTAACGATCAAACCATATCACGAAATTATTGGGCAATTAACAGATCAATTTAAAACTATTTCTGTAGCAGGAACTCACGGAAAAACTACTACTAGTTCTTTAATCACTCATGTTTTAAACAATGTTTATGGTTGTAATTACTTTATTGGGGATGGTAGCGGTCATGCACAAAAGGAAAATGAATATTTTGTGATTGAGTCAGATGAGTTCAATCGCCATTTTTTAGCTTATCATCCTACTTATTCAATTATCACTAACATTGAGTTAGAGCATACCGAATGCTATCGTGATCTTGAAGATATCGTAAATACCTTTCAACAGTTTGCTCATAACACTAAAGAGCACTTAATTGTTTGTGGAGATAATGAAAATATTCGAAGCATAACTTTTGATAAAGAAGTTATATATTATGGTTATCAAGAAAACAACGATGTAGTTGCTAGTAATGTACAATTTAACGAAGTGGGTAGTAGTTTTGATTGTTATATAGAAGGTAATTTATTTGGCCATTTTGATTTACCATTATTTGGTAGACATATGGTATTGAATGCCCTTGCTTGTATTGCCATTTGTTATAAATTAGGAATTTCAAAAGATCAAATCCATGATTTATTATTGACTTTTAAAAATGCTAAACGCCGTTTTGCTGAAGAAAGTTTTGGAGATATCGTAGTAATAGATGATTATGCCCATCATCCAACGGAAATTCAAGTAACGTTAGAAGCTGCTAGGCAAAAATATCCCGATAAAGAACTAGTAGTAGTATTTAAACCTAATACTTATTCTAGAACACAAGCTTTTCCCAAAGAATTTGCTAATGCGATGAATAAAGCAGATAAGCAATATTTAACAGAGATCGACTGTAATCGTGAAAAACGAGAAGATTACCCTAATGTATCTTCCAAAATTATTTTAGATGGATTAGCAAACGGTGAAATGATCAGCGAAGATAGTGTTGAGAAACTACTAAGGCATGAGAATGCTGTAATTTGTTTTATGAGCTGTGCTAGTATCGCTCACTTAAAAGAAAAATATGAAGCATTCATAAAATAAAAAGATATATTACATGATATGCAAAAGGCTTATACCAAAATCTAATCGTATAAGCCTTTTGTATTTTTTTTCATTCATGAATGATGCTGAATCATCATTATCTTTTTTGAACTTTCATATTTTTTGGATGGCTTTTTAAAATGAAAAAATGCTAGAATTGTTCTAGCACTTCTAAAAGGTCAAAAATTATTTTTTATGCTATTTATTACAATCGCTACAAGTATTTGTTGCAATATAAACTTCTTTCATATATGGTTTGAGCTTGTTTTCTAAGTCCGTCACTTCTTTTTTAGTCCAATATTCTTCTGGTTTTTCCAGATTATGAGTGTCAAGCGAAGTTTCATAATCATTTCCGATAATTTTACCTTTTACATGAAAAGAAACATTTGGAACATAAATTCTATGCTTTCCTTCGTCATTATATTGAAGATGCTCTCCTAAAATAGATACCATTTCTTGATATAATTTTGTATTGTTTTTTCGATCTTCTAAAATATTATAATAATATATTTTTTCAATTCCTTCCTCTTTCGCAAAGTCATTTAGGTAACTAACATAGGCTTTACACCAAGGACATTCTGGAAATCCTAGATAAACAATTCCAGTTCCATTTTTCATAATGTTTAAGATCTCTTCACCAGTGCTATAAACAAAAACATTATCTACACCAATTTCATACTCCTCACTAAATTTTTTACTATCTTTCTGATTACTTTTTGTAGAATCTTGATTGAAATAAAAAATAGTTGCTAGAGTGATTCCTAAACCAATCACAATTAATAAAATAAAATATTTTTTCATCAATCTTTTCACCTCCTCACAATTATTATTTTAATACATATTTTCAACTAAATAAATAGAGTAGGGGTTGAAAAAAACTCAACTTTGTGTTGAGTTTAATTGCAGTTATCTTGAAGAATTAGAGGAATCTTATACATAGTTGTTTTATCATTATGATCCGTAGCGTTTATTTGAAGGTATAAACTTTTATTAGAGTAATCATTACATATTTTTTTATAATTGTCTACTGTAAAATTAATATGATGTAAATAATCTTCTAGTGTAATATTTTGATCATTCTTATAGTTACAACCACCAATTTTCACTTCAATATCATTATGCGATTCATATAAATTACATTCTATTTTCTGATATTCAGTAGTATCGTTTCCTCCACAGTATGTAATATCAGAAATATAAATAGAAGATTTATTATCATTATAAGAAATACTGCCAGAAATATTAAAATCACTACAACTGCTTGATAGTATTTTAAACTGAAAATCCTGATTCGCTTGATCTTTTAAGAATAAGCAAATTACTATAGAACCTAAAATAATGAGAGGAATCATAATTATTAAGAGAATCTTTCCACGATAGTTTTTCTTTTTCTGATTATAATTTCCATCTAGCATGTCTTCCATATTAATATTGAAATCTTGACTCATTTTCCTAACTAATGACATATCTGGTAAATTTTTGCCATTTTCCCATTTGCTAACAGCTTGATAGGTAATATGATATTGGTCGGCCAATTCTTTTTGTGTTAAATGATTCTTTTTTCTAAGTTCACGAATAAAATTTCCAATTTTTTTTTGATCCATAATCAGTCCTCTTTTCTATAATAGTATATCAAACTAAAAATAGAAATAAAAGATTAGAGCTAAAATATTTCTGAATGTAGCGTTACCATTGTTAAGGTAACAAGTATATCACAAAATCAAATATATATATCATATGAATGAAATACCAAATACTATGCTACTATATTATATAGAAATGATCAAAACAGATTCTATCACTATTTAAAATTTTATTCTTCTGATGATTAAAATTGTCAAGTGAATAGATCTAATAATATTCCTATACCAGTTTTAGGAATCGAAGAAAGAAACAAAATATTATCCTGCTTCTATCGCGGAAAAAAGAAAAAGACAATTCTAAGTCAATGTGACTTAAATTGTCTTTTCTCAATATAATGTACTTTATTTGTTTTTTTTGAAATGATTTATTAATATATAAATACCTGTAATCCAAAAGATTATTGAAAAGAAGAACTTTTGATTTCCGCCATCTGACCAAGATTTTATGGCATTCATATCAAATACTATAAGGATTCCGAACCAAAATAATAGAAAAGCAAATATATGAATATTCTTAACAATATTTTGCATTCTTTTAAAGTTTTTTTCACTTTTCTCAACTTTATCTATATCAAGCTTTCCATTGACATAATCATTGGTATTTCTATTTATATTAATTCCTTTCATTATCATGGAAATACTATTTATTAAAATGGCCATACTATAAATTAGAAATGGTATACCAACCATTTTCGTTGCACTATCGGCACCTTTGAATACAAACATTGATGCAACACCACTAAAAATAACTCCAACAAGGGTAATTACAATTCCACTAAATATTGTTGCTACTGAATCAATTTTTGCATCGCTAACAGTATCTTCTTGAATGATAGGATTCATACTATCCAATTCTTCATTTGATATCAGTTGTTCGCCACATTTTTCACATCTAATATTTGTATTTATATTATTATTACCACAATTAGTGCACTTAACAGTATTCAAAACTTCACACCTCCCATTTCAATATTAGGGAAAAGGTAGCTACCAAGAGCCACCTCCACCTCCACCTGAACCTCCACCAGAAGATCCTCCTCCTGATGAACCCCCTCCTGATGAACTTCCCCCTGATGAACTAGATGGACTTGATGACATCACACTTTCTGCTGATTCCATAGCGGAATTTATAAATGAACCAAATGCTACCATATCAAATACATTAGGACTATCATACCAAGATGGGGCCTGTAATGATATTGATTCAAAATTTTTAATCCATTTGTCAGATACACCTAAAACATAAGTGTATGGTAGAATGTTATAGAAATAAGTAGGATTTTGCATAACCATTGCCTCTAATTTTTCTTTTTCGGCAGTCTCTAGAAATTTTTTAAACCCTCTTAATTTTCCTAACATTTCGTTTCCATATGATGTTCTCTTTGGTAAATATATTAAACATATAATCATTCCAAACATACATCCCATACTAATTATATATCCTATTAAATACATTGGATCTTGTAATAATGCAGGAAGTACAGTAAGTGCCCAAGGTATACCTCCAAACATTCCTCCCCATACAAGCCCTATAAGACCTAATAATTTAATACCAATTGATGAATGAGTTGCTTTACCATTCACATATATTGTTTGTGCTCCTCCAAATAACAAACTAAACATTAAGGTAAATCCTAGTATAAATCCAAATCCTGGAAATAAAAGAGCAACCATTAGCATATTAGCTTTGCCATATGTTAAAACAGGTGGTATTGTGATTAAGCAATAAGTAGCTATAATCATCAATAGTATAAATATTATTTTTCCTGATGCTGATTTTTCAAACAATTTATTTTTATTTTCTTTATTATTTATATTTGATAATATTTTATGCATAGTGATATAAAAATTATCATATAAATCCGTAGAAGTCACTTCATTAATAGAATCAGTAGGTGTTTCGGAAGTTTTACTAAATAATGAAGTATATGATGGTCGCCTTGTGAATAATCCATTTAGGAATATTCGCTCATTAATATTATTACCATCATATTCTTTCAATTTAGTTACTTTAAATCCCTTATATTTTGAGAATAAAGATTTCTCTTCAGTTTCTGCAATTCTAATATATCCCTTATTTGCTAAATATATCAGTAATGATGTTACATCTCGATTATCAGCTTGTCCTTTATATAAGAATCCTACTTCAAGACTATTAAATCCTTGTGGTGGATAGAACTCAACCGTTTCTACAACTTGATCATCACGACCAAATTTATGCCATAATAATATTGCTATTGCTAAAAATATAATAGGGATTAAGAATAAAATATAATCCATTATATTTATATTAAGTCCTGCACCAACAAAATATCCCTCAGGTAATTCACATCTTATTGTTAAAGCTTCACCAACAGCAAGGATGTCATCATAACTACCTGTTATTGTGTTTTCACTAACATTATATTTTACTTTACTATTCTCAGTTGATCCTGTAATCCCTGATGAAAATCCTAATTTACTTGAATCGAATTCTTTAGGCATTTTAATTGAAAAGGTTACATTACCAATTACGGTGTCCCATTCATTACCAATTATGTTGTAATATAATTCATCATAATCTTTTATAGGATCTTTTCCTAAATTATATGTATACTTAATAATATATTTTTGTTCTCCCGTTAGAGTACGACTTGCAGAACCAATTTGTAATTTATAATTACCATTTTCTCTTGATGTTGTATATTCATTATCAACACTAATATTTGTTACTTGAGTACGATTAGTAGAAGTAGTTCCATCTAATCTGGTAATGGTATTTTTTAATGGAATTGTTCTAAATATTCCATGTTTAGAAACATTAAAATATGCAGTAATTGTTTCCGTTATATCAAAAGTATTATTTTCATTAACTACTATATTAACATCATATTTATCTATTACATAATCGTAAGAACTATATTGATAATTCTTACTAGGTGTTAAGACCGTTGAATTCATGGTTCCTGATGAATTAGTGTTATCAGTTGTATGAATTGATAAACGATAATAATATATTTCGCTAATACTATGTCCACCTAAAATGCTTAAGTTAGAAATTTGGTCAAAATTGCTAGTTCCAGAAATAGCAGTTCCTGAATTGTACCCTTGAGCTACTAAATTATAATTTGAATCATAATAGTAAATTGTTGAAGTATAATGGATAGTATCACTAGAACTATTAGCAACTACACCTGTT
>JAQXIG010000138.1 GCA_029007685.1 bacterium
CCTTTTTCAATTCAATGCCATATTCTACTCTTACTGATTCCGTAATACTTAGCCAAAGAGTCTCGACCATCATGTGTTCCAGTATTATAATCATCAAGTACTTTTTGTTTAAACTCAACAATAAAATGTTTCATAACAAAAATACACCTCCTTTCGGAAATGTATTTTGTCATACTTTAATGAAATAGTTCCTTTTTTAATTGTCTACCCTAAAGGGTACATTTAATAGTTCCTAGTTTTTTACTGCTACTTATACTTATTGTACCATTTCATAAAATCTCATGATAATTGGTATTCTCTTATTTTATACCTTGTATTTGTAAAAATCATTCCTTCCATGTTCTATATTGACTACATTTCTATTTCACTTAAAAAGATACATTGGCACCTTCAATGGTATCTTTTATCTTTCTTTTTCGATTTTATTTATTTGTTTTCCAGCTACTTCTAATAATACAGTATTTACAGGATAATTATCAAATATAGAGTAGGCAATGGTATAGGAAACCTCTTCTAATAGCTTTTCGCTTGTGAAAATATTATGATTAAAGTTTAGTAACATCAATTCATCTTCAATTTGATAATTAATTAATTCTGTATCTTCCTTTAACAGAGACATTAAATTCGTTTCATAGAGATAATTACTAGATAGATTATCAATAATAATATTTATCTTTTCACGATCATCATTGATATATTTCGTAACAGGAACATAATATAAATTATTATTAATATCATTCATGTAATATAGAGTCACTTTTTTGATATTGTTTCTGTGATCAATATCATATACTTTGTTGATTCCAAACTCTCTATTTAAAATTTCTGGTAATTGTTTTTTGGAGTTAGGTAGTTCTGTTACTCTAATTCCTTCTATTAAAATGGTGATTCCATTAATATCAGGAAGATTCGTGGTACTATAGACAATACTTTCTATTAGTCTTTCTTCTAACTCAGCTGATCCACTTAATAATTCTTTAGAAAAATCAATTGCGGCAATATTATTTTCAATTTTAATTTCGTTTACTTTAGTGTTAGCAGGTATAATGCCATTTAAGCCCACTGGTAATTTTTCACTTTTGTTTATCGTTAAATACTCGATAATGCCCCTTATTTTACTTTCGGAAGTACTTCCTTCTAACAATACATTTGTTTTTACTAAATAATTATTGGGGCCGAGTAAATAAATTTCATTTGTTCCTAGTGAAACTACATATTCTACTTCTATTTTTGGATCTAGATATTGGGTATTCATCTTTTCTGGTATTAAGTAGATTACAAACAATGTAAAAATGGTAAAGGTTGTAATCAATATTTTTCTCAGTGCTTTTCTTCTCAGCATAAAATTCACCCTAATACATGATATGATTTTTTTAGATAAATATTAAAAAACTATCTCATTATACTCCATAATACTAGAAATTTTTGGTATTATATCTCAGCAATAAAAGTTTCAAACATAATATTGGGGTAGCCTGAACCACTTTTCAAATTATAATCTAATTCTGCTAGTTTTGATAAATATTTTAATAGAAGCTTATCACTATACTGATAGGAAGCTTCTCTAGCTAGTTTGATTGGATATGTATGCATATTTAGTAGTTTACTGATTTCTAGATCACTTTTTCCTTCACCTAGAAATATTTTCACTTGATAAATTAAACGAATTTTATTGGCAAGTTTAGAAATAATATTAGCTAAACTTTCACCATGATTTAATAGTTCATTATAAACTTCAAAAGCTTCTTTTTTTTGGTCTTTGATAATGAAGTCTACCAAAGAAAAGATATTATCATCCATACTTTTTCGAACGATTAAATTAATATCCTCTTTGGTTATTTGTTTGGTATCAATGGCATATAATTTTAATTTTTCTACTTCCATTAATATTTTTTCATGATCGTTTTTACAATACTCAATTAAATACTCTATGACACTTTTGTTGACTTGATAATCTTGAAAATGATCTTGGACTATTCTTTCAATGCAGATATTTTCTTGTATTACATTACTAGTAGCTAGTAACTTGGTTACTAATTTTTTTCGTTTATCTAAAGCAGAAGCTACTAATACTAAGATATTATCAGGATTAGGATAGTCTAGATATTTTTCTAATCGTTTTACATTGTGATTCATTATACTTTTATCACTTGTTAAGAAGGTGGCGTTATAGCCTACAATTATCTTTTTCGATTCTAAAAAATTGTAAGTATCTAGATCTTCGATTAATTGTTCAATCGCTATTTCTTCTAAATCATATTGGATGGTGGTTGCCTCTTGATTTTGACTTTGGATTTCTTTGATTTTGATATCCACTGTGACTTTATCATTGGATACAATTAAATAAATATTTAACACGACTATAGTAGACCTTTGATTTCTGCTAAAATTTCATCTAGGAATTCATCTGTTTTTCCGCCACCTTGAGCAAAAGTACTACTTCCCCCACCATTTCCTAGTGATTTGCTGGCTGCCATTTTTACTACTTTATCAGCTGATATTTTGATGTTGCTTCGTGCTAAAAAATTTACATTATGTCCTCGTTTATTAGCAAAGAAAATAAAGCCATTTTGCATTTTATTTAATAGTGCATCCATGATTTCTTTTAATAGATTGGTATCTTGATTTTCTAACTTCATTAATAATACTTTTTGATTATGAATCACTTCGATTTGGGTTTCATAAATCTCTAGATTGGATAGTGCTTTTTCTTGGCGTTTTTGATGATAACTTTTTTCTAGATTTTTTACAGCTTCTTGGGTTTGTTCTAACTTTGTTTTTTCTGCTATGATATCTTGGTAACTCATCGGCTCTTTATTATTTAATTGGATATTAAAATCCAAATTAATCCCTTCACTTTTGGCATTACTTAGGATTCCTCTTGCTTTCATTAATAATTTAATTTGTTCATCGTTATAAGATTTGATTGCTTCGATTAAAGCGTTTTCTACGGTTTCATTAGCCACCGCTTCAATCCGATATACATTACTCCCTTTGGATTCTATGGATACGATCGCTAGTTTTTCGATTTCACTGGTATTTTGGATATGAGTCCCTCCACATAATTCTTTAGAATCACCAATCGTTACTACTCTTACTTGATCAGAGTACTTTTCGTTGAACAAAGCAATCGCACCAGTTTTTTTTGCTTCTTCGATACTCATAATTTCAGTTTGGACATCCATGTTTTGGGTTACTAATTGGTTAATAAATGTTTCTACTTCTACTATTTGCTCTTCGGAAATTTTCCCAGTATAACTAAAGTCAAAACGTAAGGAATTTTCATCTACTTTACTACCTGCTTGTTGAATACTGTCGCTAATAATATGACGAAGAGCATGTTGAATTAAATGTACACATGAATGATTTACTTGAATTTTATGGCGACGAATTTCATCGACTGTGCATTTTACTTCTTCTCCTATTTTTACAATTCCGTCTAGTACTTTTATCTTATGAAGATGTTGACCATTCGGTGCCTTTATAACATCTAATACTCTAGCTTTTAATGTTTTAGAAATGATCATACCGGTATCGCCTACTTGCCCACCAGATTCAGCATAAAAACAAGTTTTATCTAAAATCACATAACCTTCTTGTACAATCTGCTCTACTTGTTTTTCTTGATCAAACAACCCGATTATTTTGCCTTTTTGTGTATAAGTAAAGTAGGAAAAAGTACTTGACTCTTTAAAGTTTAATAAGGCTTCATTTTGAGTATTCATCACTGTTTCCTGTTTTCTTGATTGCTTGGCTAGACGTTTTTGTTCTTCCATATAGGTGTCAAACTCTTCTTTAGAAGTGTTAAATCCTTTTTCTTCTAAATATTCTAATGTCAGTTCATAAGGAAAACCATATGTATCATATAGCTTAAAAACATCTTTTCCAGAAATTATTTTAGTAGAAGATTCATTCATTAATTCTAATAATCTTTTTTCACCAGCAGCTAAAGTGTTATGAAATAGTAGTTCTTCTTCTTGAACTAATTTTTCCACTCTTTCTTTATGGGTTACTAAGTCGGGGTAACTCTCTCCCATGACTTTGACTACAGTTTCTACTAATTTATACATGAATGGTTCATTTACATCTAGTTTTTTTCCCATTCTAACACTTCGACGAAGCAAACGTCTTAGCACATAACCACGCCCTACATTTTCAAACATGGCCCCATCTGATAAAGCGTTTACAATGGCACGAATATGGTCTGCAATAATTTTAAATGAGGTTTCTCCATTATATAGTACTCCGCTTATTTCTTCAATTTTTTGAATAATCGGAGCAAATAAGTCCGTATCAAAATTGGAGTCTACTTCTTGAAAAATGCATGCCCATCTTTCTAAGCCGGCGCCTGTATCGATATTTTTACTTGGTAATTCTTGATAATCTTTGCGAGCTAATCCTTCTTTAGAATTGAATTGGCTAAAAACATTATTCCATATTTCGATGTAACGATCCTGCTCTTGATCTTTCGTAAATTTTATGAAGGCATCCTTATTGGGATCGTATTTTTCTCCACGATCATAGAAAATTTCACTATCTGGTCCACATGGTCCTTCTCCAATTTCCCAAAAGTTCCCTTCTAAACGAATAATGTGGTCAACTGGCATTCCTAATTCTAGCCATCTTTGATATGCTTCTTCATCTTCGCTATAAATAGTTACATATAATTTATCTTTGGGGATATCAAACCATTCTTGACTGGTTAATAGTTCGTAAGCAAAAGCAATCGCTTCATCTTTAAAGTAATCTCCTATTGAAAAATTTCCCATCATTTCAAAGAAGGTTTGATGTCTAGTTGTGACTCCAACATTTTCAATATCATTCGTACGAATACACTTTTGAACATTTACGATTCTTCTATTATCTGGCACCTCGCTACCATCAAAATATTTTTTTAAAGGAGTTACGCCAGCATTAATCCATAGTAAACTATCATCATTTACGGGAACTAAAGGAGCACTCGCCAATTTTTTATGTCCTTTACTCTCAAAAAATTGATACCACATATTTCTGATTTCGGTACTAGTCATTTTTTTCATTTTTTTCTACCTCACTTACTATTTTTTTTACTTCTAATTCCAATTCCGGTAGTGATCTATTTATTACTGTATAGTCAAAATTATGATACTGGTCTAAAGCAGTTTCTGTATAATGGACTTTTTCTTGAGGTGTTAAATCATTTTCAAAGTTTTCACGAACAATATTAATACTAATTACTGATGAGAAACGTTTTTTCAACAATTCTATTTCTAATGGCAGTCTTACATCTGTTACCATAAAAACATCGTAATATTCTTCTAAAATTAAGATATTTTCTGTCAAACGATCGATAAAATAAGTTGGCATATCTAATTTATTACGAATCAGTTCTGTTCCCATTTTTTGAAGTTGCTCTCTTGGTTTTGTCTCTTCTTGTCCGTCCCAATTAAAATAATCTCTTAAAAGCCATTTTAACGGTCTCATCAATTGAATAAAGCATACTCTTTTACCTAACTTTTGATATTCTTTTTCAACCATTTTACTCATGGTGTCTTTGCCATTTCTAGCTCTTCCACTTACTAAATATAATATCATATTGATCTCCTTATTTATTTTAATTTTTATTCATACTACTTTAAAAGGAAAAGATCTAGATTAGGAGCGAATTCAAACGCGGTACCATCCTAATTAGATCTTTCTTTTTATAACGGCTAAGCCGGACATAGTCACTATGAAAGGAGCTTCATATAAGTTTCTTTGTTAAGTTCCACCAAACCTTAACTCTCTTGGAAAGTTGCTTATATTACTTATCTTTCTCATCGCTTTGATTCATGAGTTTTAAAAATCTCTTTTATTATAGCAAAACATACTCTAAAGAGCAAGATTTCCTTTACTTTTTTTAATTGGTCATTCTTTCTACTATTGAGTATCTTTCATTGAAAAAATTAAAAATTGTTTTTAATATTGAGATCACAGGGGTCGCAAAAATCATACCTATAATTCCAAAGAAATGACTGAAAAATAATAGTCCGATCATAATAGTCACCGGGTGAAGTTTCATGGTTTTTCCCATTACTAATGGTTGAAGAAAATAGCTTTCGATCATTTGTGCTATCACTACAGCAATTAGAGCACAAACGCCTGTCATAGGACTAATGGAAAAACCTACCAATACTGCTGGTGCTCCTCCAATATATGGTCCGATATAAGGAATAATATTGGTTACGGCACAGAATAAACCGAATACCATGGGAGCTTTTAAGCCAGCAATTGCTAAGGCAATAGATTGAAATACGAATAAAATCAACATGATACGTAAGGTTCCATGGACGTAGCTTTTTAAATTGTTGTTTAACTGATCCATTAGTTCTACTGTGCCATTGCGATATTTTTTAGGAAATAAATTTAGTAAATGTCCTTTTACATTATTAAAATCAAATAACATATAAAATCCTACTAATAGCCCTATTAATAAATTCGCTCCTCCTGTAATAATACCTGTAACGATATTCACTACTGTAGTTGGTAAGTCTACGGTTAAACTTTTTCCTAAATTATTGATCATATCGTATAGACCAATTTTTACATCTGTTAAATCATAACCACTTACTTCAGTTAGATTTAAAAATATATCATCAATACTATCTCGCAAATAGTTTAAAAAGGATGGAACAGATACCATTAAATCATTTAGTTGTTGATAAACAGATGGAATCATTAAGCGCAACAAAAGATAAATAGAAGAAATAAAAATAAGGTATACAAAGATAGTTCCTAAAGTTCGATTGACTCCTTTTTCGTTTAAGTATTTTACGAATGGATCAAATAACCATGCTATGGCAATTCCAATAAACAATGGTGATAAAATATTTAAAACACTTTCTATTAATGGTAAAATTTGCCATTCTCCTAGTAATTTGGTTAATACATAAACTGAGAGAAAAATCGCTAGTATTAAAAATATTTTTAATAATAAGGTTCCTACTCGAATTCCTTCATTTAATTTTTGGTAGTCTACAGAATCTTCTTTTCTTTTTATTTTTAACATATTATCCCTTACTTTCTTTTTTACTATCTATTATATGCAATTTTCTTCCTATTTGATGTTAATTGTTATGTTATTTCATGCCTTAGTGTAGCTCCCTATGATACTTTTTTGTTATTGATTTCACTTTATTTTAACATACTTTAAATTCATGAAGCAAGATGTTATGTGAAAACTTATTTTCGGTTTGGAGTTTTTTGTTATGTCAAAAAGAGAGAAAATGATTTTTTTATTGACAAACTACCTATTTTGAAATTTTAAATATCCTAGTCCCTTGGAACGGGGAAATAATTGTCAAAATCTAAGTGGTCTTAAAAAGTAAAAATCTAGAATTACTCTTTTTTATGTGATTGTGAAAATTATAAAAGACTGTTGACAAGGTATTAAGAAAACGACTTTCTCAACAGTCTGAAAGATCATAGTTTTTTTTGGGGGTTGATATCCAGCTATGAATGATATGGCTAGCGATTAACAATCCAGCACTACTTGGCACAAAGCTAATAGAGGCTAGAGTTTTGCTTTGATTTTTTTGGGGTTTTTCCTTGCTGGATACTACTGTTATTTTATTTTTTAAATTTTGATCTTTTACATATTTTCGCATAATTTTGGCTAACGGATCGTAACTGGTCTTACGAATATCAGTAATTTCTAATTGGCTTGGGTCTAATTTATTAGCCGCTCCCATACTAGCAATGAAGGGAATATTTTCTTTACTAGCTTTGCTTAGCAATAGTTTTTTTGTATTCACACTGTCACAGGCATCGATTAAAAAATCAATGCTATATTTATTTAATAAATCCAGATTACTATCATCTAGAAAGAAATCATAGGTGTCGATATTACAATTTGGATTAATATCATGCATTCTATTTTTTAATACTTCTACTTTCTTTTGGCCAACGGTCGAATCTAAGGCAATGATTTGCCTATTTTTGTTCGTGATATCTACAATATCATGATCTATTAAAACAAAGTTGCCAACGCCACAACGAGTTAGAGCTTCGATGGCATAACCACCTACTCCTCCTACTCCAACAATTACTACTGTCTTGGTAGCTAAACTTTCTCTTTTTTCTTGACCGATTAGTAAATCTAGACGTTCAAACATAATGTCACTTCCTTTTTTTAAAAACAAAAAGGTCCAAAAGATCGTCTTGTCGGCGATAAAACCTGCATATTTACAGGTGGGTGTTCTTACGTAGCTCTTAGGATCCCTAACTCATAGAAAGGTCTTCAACACAAACTACTGATCAAAACTCCCGTATCGTCACTTTAGTCGGTTTTATATATGACATCACGTATCTTTTAGACATTTATAGTATATCACATTTTGGAAATTATAATCAATATTTTTGCCATTATTTTTCATTTATTTTTCATTTATTCATTTCTGTTTTGTTTGTTTGCTATAGTTGAAAAATGGATATTCACTTTCTTACCATTTAAGAATACATTACATTAGGTGATGATCATGGTTTTTAAAAATCAAGATATTTCTATTTTTTATGAAGTATATGGGGATCATCCCAAATCGGTTGTTATTTTACCAGGTTGGGGTGATACTAGAAAAACATTTCGTTATATAATTTCTTATTTGAGTAATTTTTTTACAGTTTACGTTATAGATTATCCAGGTTTTGGTGAAAGTCCTTTTCCAAATCGAAATCTAACCATCTTCGATTATGCCGATTCCATTCATCAATTTTTGAAAGAAAATAATATTCAGAATTCCATTCTAATTGGTCATTCTTTTGGCGGTAGAATCATTATTACTTTAGCTGGTTACTATCAGTACTCTTACTCTAATATCATTCTAATGGATAGTGCTGGAATTAAGCCACCTGTTACGATACGCACTTACTTTCGGAAAATGAGTTATCAACTTTTGATGAAATTTTCTAGACTTTTGCCTAAGAAATGGAAAAAAAATTATCGAAAAAAAATATTTTCGTTGTTTGCATCTGATGATTATCGTAATTTAACTACTAATATGCGCGAAACTTTTAAAAATATTGTAAATTATGATCTTTCTGATTATTTGAAAAATATTCGCAGTAGAGTTTTGTTGATCTGGGGAAATCAGGATACTGCTACTCCAATTCGCGATGCGAGAATTATGAATCGAAGCATCGCTGATTCTGAATTGATTATCTTAGATAAAGTTGGGCATTTTCCATATTTAGAGCGACCTGATCTCATTAATAGAATCATCTTTGAGCAACTTAAGGAAGAAATTCACTAGAATCTCTTCCTTTTTTAGAATTTAATATTATCTTGAATATAGTTGACTGCTTCTTCTATGGTTAGGGTTTGTTGTTTCATGGAATCACGATCGCGAATGGTTACTGTGTTTCCGTTTAATGTCGTATCATCAATGGTGATACAAAACGGTGTTCCAATTACATCTTGACGACGATATCTTTTTCCAATGTTCCCGCTATCATCATAAGTAGTGGAAAATTCTTTACATAATTTCGTATAAATTTCTTCTGCTTTTTCACCATGATATTTTTTTATTAGTGGAAGAACCGCTACTTTATATGGAGCTAGGAATGGTTTTAGATGCATTACTTCTCTGGTAGTTCCATCTTCTAAAATTTCCTCTTCGTAAGCATTATCTAAGACTGCTAATACGGTACGATCACAACCAACCGTTGATTCGATGATATATGGAATAAATTTGCTATTGGTTTCAGGATCTAGATATTCTTGTGATACGGTAGAATATTCTTGATGACGACTTAAGTCGTAATTAGTACGATTGTGCGTTCCGTTAATTTCTCCCCAACCAAAGTTGAAATGGTATTCAATGTCACAAGCTTCTTTAGCGTAGTGGGCCAATTTTTCATGATCATGAAAGCGTAGTTTCTCGGCTGGAAGTCCTAAATCTAGAAAATAGTTTTTAGCATATTCTTTAAAGTGATTATAGAGTTGACTGTCAGGTCCTTCTTTACAGAAAGTTTGATATTCCATTTGTTCAAATTCGATCGTTCTAAATGTGAAATTACCTGGTGTAATTTCATTTCTGAAAGCTTTTCCTATTTGGCCAATACTAAATGGTAGTTTTGCTCTCATAGAACGCTGGACATTTAGAAAATTGGTGTATTCCCCTTGAGCATTTTCTGGGCGAAGATAGATTTTTGTTTTATTATCTTCAGTAACACCACGGTAAGCTTCAAACATTAAGCCAAATTGGCGAATCCCAGTGTAATCACTATGACCACATTTTGGACATGGCACTCGATGCTCTTTAATGTATTCTACCATTTCATCTTGAGTCATTCCGTCTGCTTTGGCATTTTCATCAAAGTCATCAATTAAGTTATCGGCACGATGTCTACTTTTACAAGATTTACAGTCGATTAGGGGGTCTGTGAAACTAGATACATGGCCACTGGCTTCCCAAACTCTTGGATGCATCAAAATAGCCGCATCTAGTTCGTAAGCATTTGGTCTTTCCTGAATAAATCTTTTACGCCAAGCTTCTTTAATATTATTTTTTAATTTAGAACCCAAAGGTCCATAATCCCAGGTGTTAGCTAAGCCCCCATAGATTTCACTTCCTTGAAAAATAAATCCGTATTGTTTACATAGATTTACTAATTTATCCATCGTTAATTTTTTTTCCATTTTTACACTCTCCTTTATTGTCCTTTCATCAGACTGAATTTATGTTCAACTGATTCAAAATGTTTATCATAACCTTTCAACTCCTTGACCACTATAGTTCTAATATTTTCTAGATTTTGTTCGTTCAAATCCCTATGTCATCTAGGCAGAGGTGGTAGTATAAGGTATTGCTTGGGGATGAATGATAATAACCATCATTCACTATTGTTTAGATATAAAATTGAATGATTATACGATCTATTTAGAGTATCTTCTATTTTTAGATCCTTCATCAATTCCTCCTCCCCTAATAGAAATAAAAAGATTCTTTTAGTTATAGGGACCGAATATCGGCGGTTCCACCCTACTTATTCTAAAAAGAATCTCTTTTTTTATATTGCTCCGACTTTTCCAAGGTCATCTTCACATTGATAAAAAAATTATAAACCATTCTTTATAAATCGTCAAGCTACTGTGTAAACTAAATACTAAAATAAATAAAATATGATAGTAAATAAGCAATCGTCATTAAGAAATATATCAGAATTACTAATATGATATATATTCCTAAATATGATAAATATGCCACATTTTGAAGCCATTTCATTTCTATTATTTTGGTATACCAATCTTTTTTGATTAGTAGTATGGTACCTACTAAGGTAATCAAACTGATAATCGATGAGACTATAAATCCTTTGGGAATAAAACTTATGGTAATATTATTTTCCCCAGCTGTTACTTGAATTCCGATGTAATTATCGAACACTTTTACAATTTCTACACTTTTTCCATTTAGTGTAGCCTGATAACCATCGTTATAGGCAATTGGTAAGAATAGTAATTGTTTTTGGTCACTTTCCATATCTACTTTTATTTTATTACCAATATATTTTATGTCCAAGTCCGTTTTTTCACTCGTGACAAACTGTTCGTATTTTTCTTTGTCCATAGTCGCTAGTGTTATATTATCTAGTAAGACATCGTCTAATAAGACAATTTTGATATTTACTTCTTCTGATTCATAGTCTCCTAGATCAATTACACCATTATCATTTTCAGTTAGGGCTTTTTGTTTAAATAGCTTATCATTGATGTAGATATTAAATTTTCGATAAATACTAAGGTTAGTATTATTATTTAAATCATTTAGAATTTCTAAATAAATTCGCTGACGCTTGGTTATAGTTAGGGAACTTTCTAGATAATTATAGGCATCTTTGTCGATAATTTCATATTTATCTTTTTTCTTTTCCTTTGTTTTTTTGATATTATTTAGAATGAAGTTATCTTCAATAGTGAATAAATTTTGATCACTGTTTGTAATACTTTGATAAATACTATTTTGGATTGCGAAAGAATTTTCTTGATCCATGATGCCAATATTGTGATTGAGGAAATAACCATATGATGGTGTTTCTTTTAATTGATAAAATAATAAATCGCCATATTGATCGACATACTCATAATATGGGTCTGTTACTTCTTTTTTACTGAGAATATATTTATTGGCTAATAAGCTATCTGTAAATAAAGTTCCCCCTTTTGAATTTGTTTTTACCCACATGGATGAATATCCTAATTTTTTGAGAGTTTCTAGATTGTTTTTATCTGTTAATGAGGTGAAATGATCTAACGTATGATATCTCATAATCATTCCACTATTTGTTATATATTCTGGAATCATATTTTTGACACGATAGTAATCATCTTTTTGATACGTTTTTTCTAATTTTTGTAGATCGACATATTGACTGGTAAGCACTTTTTGTTCTTTATCAATTCCTAAATATAAAAATGAAGTACATGTAATATGAGTGATTGTTAAAACACTAATTAAGATCAGAGAAAACGTGTTTAATTTTCTATGAATTAGGCTAATTAAAAAACAACCAAGAAAACTTAAAAAAGTCATGAATAGTAACATCCAAAGTAGGAAATGATCGATTGAAATAGTCAAAGTTTCTAAAGCTAATTGGAACCGATTATAATAAGTATAAGTTAGGTAAATCATAAGTATACATGTTATGATGGTCGTTATTACTACTGTTATTTTTTTAGCAACTGTTGGCTTGATTTTTATTTTTTTTGGGGAATATTGTTCTAAACTGTAACATGCTCCTACGATCAACAAAAACATCATAATAAACCCAGCTCGATATGGAAAAAAAGCATATGATCCAAAATGCCAAATTTTATTAATTGGCTCCACTATTACAGGAATCAACAAAATTAAAGATGTCGGGATATACCAAGTAATAAAATGTTTATTTTTTCTGAAATCTTTTAATAATAAAAGTAGTCCTACCCACATGATGCCACCAAACATAAACATCGATCCTTTATCCGTGATCGGTCCAGTTTGAGAGTTTAATAATTCTTGCCATGAAAAGCCCATTCGAGAAGAAATTGAAATTTGCAGATATGATGGTAAGACGATAAAGGCTGATAGTAGCAAGGTAATTATAGTTGTGATTGCTAAAGCTACAATTCCTTTTTTTCTTTCTACCTTTTTCTTATACACTAGTAAGTAAAATAATGAGCAGAAAAAAATAAAAATTATTACCA
>JAQXIG010000139.1 GCA_029007685.1 bacterium
AACAAGTATCTAGAATACTTGCTAAGTTAGTTACTTTAAATAAATCAAAACTTCAAAGTGTTTATGATCCAACTTGTGGATCTGGGTCATTACTTTTAAGAGTAGGTAAAGAAACAAAAGTTACTTCTTACTATGGTCAAGAATTTAACTCAACTACTTTCAACTTAGCACGAATGAATATGTTATTGCACGGAATATCGTTTAAACACTTCGATATAAAAAATGATGATACGATTAAGCATCCAAAACATATTGATTTAAAATTTGACGCAATTGTTGCAAATCCTCCATATTCTCAAAAGTGGGATGCAGATGAAAAATTAATAGAAGATGAAAGATTTAGTGGTGCTGGTGCTTTAGCTCCAAAACAATATGAAGATTACGCATTTGTTGAACATATGATATATCATCTTTCTGATAATGGGACAATGGCTGTAGTTTTACCTCATGGAGTATTGTTTAGAGGAAATTCTGAGGCTGTTATAAGAAAATATCTAGTTAAAACTAAAAATTATTTAGATGCTGTAATTGGACTCCCACCAAATATATTCTTTGGAGCATTGATTCCAACATGTATTTTAGTATTTAAAAAATGTAGGGAAAATGAGAATGATATATTATTTATAGATGCATCAAAAGATTATGAACCAAGTAAAAATCAAAATAGATTAAGAGATTGTGATGTAGATAAAATAATAGAAGCTTATATAAAGAGGGAAAATATTGAGAAATATTCTTATGTTGCCCCATTAAAGGAAATAGAAGACAATGATTATAAGTTAAATATTCAAAGGTATATTGATACAATTGATAGACCGGAGAGAATTAATGTAAAAGATGCCTTAAGTGAAATAGAAAATATTGAAACTGAATTAAAAAGAGTTGATGATAAATTATCAGAAATGTTTTCTAAATTAGAGTTTGGTGAAGAACATGAATAAACCGTTAATTAGATTTAAAGGATTTAAAGATGAATGGAAATATGTAGAGCTAGGTGAAGTATTAAAAGAAAGAAAGATTAGAAAAAAGATAAGTGAAGAAACACCATTACTTGCTTTTGCAGCTGGACAAGGCGTAATAGATAAAAGTGAGAGAAAGACTAATAATCGAGATTTTTTAACAAATGATTTTGATAATAAAATATATTTACTTACTAAATATGATGATATAGTTTATAATCCATCAAATTTAAAGTATGGTGCAATTGATAGAAATAAATTTGGTACTGGATTAATATCACCGATATATGTTACATTAACTACTAGTGAGAATCCAAAATTTATTGAGCAAGTTGTAAAAAGTGATGATTTTAAGTATGAAGCATTAAAATTTGAAGAAGGTACAGTTGTTAAAAGGCAATCTGTAAGTACCGAAAACTTATTAAAAATAAAGGTTGGAATACCAACAAAAGAGGAACAAGATATCATAGGCGATTTTTTAGAAAATATAGATAATAAGATAGCATTGCTAAATAAAAAAATTGAATTGCTTGAAAATATCAAAATACAGCAGATAGAAGATTTATATGAAAACTGTGATGGAGATTATATTGAAATCAAGAACTTAATAGATGAATATAATGAAAAAACAACCAAGAATAATGAATACACTGTATTATCTTCAACAAATAAAGGGATATTTATACAGGAAGAATATTTTTCTAAAAAAACAGCAAGTGTTGATACAACTGGATATAAAATTGTTCCTAAAAATTATATTACATATAGGTCAATGAGTGATACTGGATCATTTACTTTTAATATTCAAAATATGATAGACAAAGGAATTGTTAGTCCTGCTTATCCAGTCTTTAATGTTAAAGATAAAATCAATAAAATTTATTTCTTAAATTATTTAAATTATTCATTTGAATTTAAAAAACAAATACTTTCCTCTGTTGAAGGAGGAACTAGGTTTGCACTTAGTATTACAAAATTAGGAAAATTCAAAATTAAAATTCCTGATTATAATGTTCAAGAAAAAATAGCTAATTTTATAATAATCATGGATAAGAAAATAGAATTGGAAAAAGAATTAGTTAATTATATGATTTTATTAAAAAAAGGATTTATGCAAAATATGTTTGTATAATTAATAGGAGTTGATAGCATGGATAATAATATAGTGGGTGTAATATATATTTTAAAAAATCCTTCTTTTCCGGATTATATAAAGATAGGATATGCTGATGATATATATTCAAGATTAAGAACATTAAATGATAAATCAGCTGTACCTTTTGCTTTTAGATTATATGCTTATTATAAAGTTAATCATCGTTTAGAAGATAAAACAGTACATGAAATTATAGATAAGTTAAATCCTTCTCTAAGAGCTAAAGATAATATAGATGGTAAAGAAAGAAAAAGAGAATTTTTTGAAATGTCTGCTGAAGATGCATATGATATATTACGTTGTATAGCTAAAATAAATGGGTTAGAAGATAATTTAATTTTAGTTGAACCAACAGCAAAAGAGATGGAAGATGAGGATGAAGCTACAACTAAAAGAAAATCTACTCAATTACCTAAAATGGATTGGTTAATAGATCAAGGAATAATTAATATAGGTGATGAAGTATATTTAATTAATTACCCAGAAGAAGTAGCAACAGTAGTTGATTCTAAAAATGTTGAATATAAAGGTGAGAAGATGTCTTTTAATCAATATGGCTGTGAATTAACTGGATGGAAAGCTATACAAATATATGCTTTCATGAAAAAAGTTGGTGGAAATAAAACATTAGCTAAGTTAAGAGAAGAAAAGATGGAAGAATTAGGAATGTTAAAATAACATTTCTTTTTTGGTGAATTTTTTTATAATGGTGACCTCTGAGTGAAAAACTTCTCAATTTCTTCACCTGTATTTTTACTTTATTTTACGGGTATTTTTTATTATTAGGTGAAAAAGTGAAAATTTTCTTTCAATCGAATAAGAAAAAAATAATAAAAAAAAATACGCTCTGTCCTAGTTTGTGCGTGATGGTATAAAGTGGTAATCTGCATAAACAGTATCGAAATCAATCCCACTATCATTGCAATACATATTAGTAGTTTTAATATTAGTTGAGTTTGTAAAAGCTACTTTTAATATAGTGTT
>JAQXIG010000140.1 GCA_029007685.1 bacterium
TTTGGATTTCATCAAGACTCAGTTCTCGAGCTACTACAACTCTTTTTATTCCTAACTCTTCTAATTGCTTAATTTGATTGTTATTATGAGTATGTAGTTGAGTAGAGGCATGTATTTCTAAATTAGGAAATTGTTGTCTGACCAAGGTAATGAGACCAATGTCCTGCATAATGACGGCATCTACTTTACTCTGATGTAAGAATCTGATATAGTTTAATGCTTCAGCTATTTCACTTTCATAAATAATGGTATTAACGGTTACATATATTTTGACACCATATAAATGACAATATCGAATAGCCTGAACCATCTCTTCTTCATCAAAATTAGAAGCAAACTTTCGAGCACCAAATTTTTTTCCACCTAAGTAAACAGCATCACAGCCATTATGAATTGCTTGCTTTAAAGCTGCAAAACTACCGGCAGGAGATAATAGTTCTTTTTTCATGTTATCACCAACTTTATTGTATCACGAAAAAATATTTATGATTGATTTTTATTTTAGAAAACTTTTTACTTTGAATTAGTATAAAAGATGACAGCGAGTGATGTAACCCCCGTTTCTTGAACATAAGAAACGAGGGTTCATATCAGTAAAAACTACACACTTTATTTTATACTCCCTCAAAATACCATTATCGCCTCTATTTCTTTATTATTCTGCTTCATTAGATCACATACTAATTTACCAGATATCTAACATAGCCTAAAATTCTTTTTCTCATTTTCTTTCTTATCATAAATTCAAGATTGCTATGGTTTTATTTTCTCATACCAACGATTTAGATCTATACACTTTTTCAATATCACATAAGTTAACTGCTCATGATTTTTTCAAGTGAATACGTGATTCTTCTTCTATTCCCTCGCATATTATTAGGTAATCTTCATCATGTAATAAACCTTAACACAGTACATCCGATACTTTGAATACAAAAGATAATACATCGAATCTTTTATAATAAAATTTTGTTAGATAAATGCTCCTAGAACAAATCAATACTATTATAAAAAATAAAATTACACAATAAAAAGAAAGTATATTTGATCATATTTTTATGTCATAGGTCCTTTTACTTGGTATCTACTCTAAAGAATGATTTCATTACTATCTCATAGTCTTATTTATTTACTATATTTTCTAACTTTTACAATCATGGGACGATGAGAACTAACAATATCATATTGATCAATTACTTTCACTGATTCTACTTGCCAGTTTTTAGCAAGTACAATAGCATCTGTAGATCTATGGTCTGAAAGGGTTACCATCTGCATATTTCTAGCTGCAATTTTTTTTTGAAATCTACTCATATTTTCTTCTGTTAATGATTCATTTATAGTTCCTGCAAAACAAGCATCAAATGAACCATATTTAGTTTGTTTTTCAATTAATTTAATCACTTCATCTAATTGTCTTCTTCTTGATTTTGATGTATTCGGATCTATATTGGCGATATTAAGAATCACATTATCCTCTAACATTTGCCAAGTAATATTTCTTTTTTTACATAATTCAAACTTCGGTAGCATATCATGACGTCCTTGCGTCATTTTATCTAGTTTACTCACAATTACATTATACTCTACACTAATATTTTTTATAGGATTGATATACTTTTTATGGGGAGTAGTAATGGCATAACCATTTTTTCTTCTTTCTAATCTTTTTGTAATTTCTTCTACCAATAATGGATTTACTGCTTGTAGAGCTAAAATATCTATTCCTTCATCCGTTAATAAATTTATAATGGCACAACTTTTACCAATATTATTATTATTTAAATGGAAGTTTTCTATATTCCAAGTAGCAACTTTTAAAGTGTTCATGATTTCATCTCCTTTTTCACGTCGCATAGCGTAACACATTTTAATGAAAAACTCAAGAAGATTTTTCTTATTCTACTAGACACTTTTTATAAACTTAATTTTACTAAAATGACATCCTCCCCTATTTTAGTAATACTTTTCCAATGAATCTCAGTATCTTGCCCCTTGTTAAAAAAAGAAAAGAAACTTCTCGACGGTTCAATAATAAACGATACTATATTTCCGGTTTCTTCGTCGATTTTGACATCGATAATGCTTCCTACATTTTTACCATCTGTAATATTTACAATATCTTTGTTTTGCAAGTCCGATAATCTCATATTATCACCTAAGAAAGTATATGAAAAAAAGACATCATAAATGTCTTTTGAAATACATTTTTTCCTTGGATGATCTTTTTATTCCTCTTCATTTTAATACTTTCTTCAAAGTATGGATAGCATTTTTTTCAAGTCGAGATATTTGAGCTTGACTAATTCCCAACTCTTCAGCAATTTCCATTTGGGTTTTTCCTATTATATATCTTTGATTAATAATCATTTTTTCTCTTGAATCTAAATTTCTAATAGCATTTTCTACTGCTAAATTGGTATCTAGATCACTTTTTGCTACTTTTTTATCTTCAATTTGATCACATAGATAGATAGTATCTCCACCATCGCTATAAATTGGTTCAAAAATACTAACAGGACTTCTCATCGCATCAAGAGCATAGACAATTTCATGATCTTTTACCCCTAAAGATGATGCTATTTCACTAATTTCAGCTTCTCTTCCTTTTTCTAGTGTGATTCTTTCCTTTTCTTTTAAACTATTATAAGCCAAATCTTTTAATGACCTACTTACTCTTACACTATTATTATCTCTTAAATATCTTTTGATTTCTCCTACTATCATGGGAACCGCATAAGTAGATAATTTTACTTCATGACTACGATCAAAATTATCGATTGCTTTGACTAAACCGATACATCCTACCTGAAATAAATCATCTAGATTTTCTTCACGCTTATTGTACTTTTTCAAAATACTTAACACTAATTTTAAATTACCTTTAATTAAGTCTTCACGTGCAAAGGGATCTCCAGATTCTTTCTTTTCAAATAATTCATCCATCTCTTCACTACTTAATACTTTAATATTCGCTGTGTTCACGCCACTGATTTCTACTTTGTGACGTGCCATAAAAAAATCTCCTTTCTATTTTATTTAGATCAGAAAAGAGATTTTTTATACATTTTTTCACCATTTAACTTGCTGTAATATTTAAATTAATTTGTTTCCAATTACTTGCTTTACCAGCTTGATCGTAAGCCTTGATATAAATATAGTTTCCGGGGGTGGTAATATAAGCAGTGTTGCCTTCTAATGTAGAGATTTCACTAGGACTAGGGTCGATTGGTTCCTCAGCATCTGTAATATAGTACTGATAATGAGAGATTCCGCTCACTGAAGAGGTGGATGTTATCTTGATCTGTTTGAAAGCAGTAACGTTATCTACTTCTACTTCTACTTCAAATTCAGGGTCATCTTTATCTATTTTTAATAAGTAAGCACCTATATTACTACATATTCTAGGATCATCTTTCTGACAAGCTTTGGCATAATAAATTTTATCTTTGATATTTTCTTTTATCGTTAATGTGTTCTCATTTAATTCGTTTGTTACAAGATAGGCATTGAAACCATAGTAATATGTAACATCCGTTCTATTATCTAGACTAAAGCTAAGAATTACATCATTCGTATGCCATTGTCCACTAGCTATATTATCTTCTGCTGTGATAGTCAAGTTTCCTAACTCCCCTACTTGAGTTTGTTCCTCAAAACTACTTACTTTTTCCTTTATATTATCTACAATTGTATCATTGACCTTGGTATTGGTAGATAAAATAGATAGAATTAATAATAAAATTAAAATGACGAGAGTAACTGCGGTGTATAAAATAACAGAAACTGCAAAACCTTTATTATTTAACTTTTTCAATTTTTTCATAGTACCCCTTCTATTTTGTTATCTTTCCTTTATTTTACAAAAATTTAGGACAAAATACAATTTATTTTTTATTTCTTTTCATTTCTTTAAGTTTCTTTTTCTCGTCTTCAGTTAACCGAGTAGATTCTATGATTTTTTGAATAGATTTGTTGTAGGTCCAGTTTGATAGATGATTATGCTTTAAGTATTCTAAAGTTTGTTCTTTATTTATAAAATAATCCATAGCCAACAACCAAGCTATTGCCATTTTCACATAATATTCATCTGCTGTTATTTGATCTATTTTATGTAAAATATCAGAATGATAATTGGTTTTTAAATAATGATTCAACCACATCACAATCATAAATCTTAATTCAAATTCTGAATCAGATTTATGATATTTTAACAAATACTTCCAAATAACATCTTGATCTTCTATAGAAAATTTGAAACTAGCTGCACAAATATCACAAATGGACCAATTATCAATTTTAGAAATAAAGGTATCTAAATACTTTAGTTTCTCCGTTATCGGAATTTTCGCTAAGGCGATTAGTAAACCTTCTAGCATAATTTCTTCATAGTATTCTTTTTCTTGATTTTCAATATATTTTAGTTCTTGTGCTTCTGTTAGGATCCGTTTGGCTAATTTTCTTATTTCTGGTACTCTCACACCAATGATATTATGGGTCCCTGGACATAACTTAGAATAAAATTTTTTATATTCTAAATCTTGTAGGGAAATCATTTCTTTTCTTATTTTTTTTAACATAAATCCCTCACAAAATAGGAAAAGTTCTATTTAGATAGAACTTGCTTTCTTATATGGCGGAGACAGAGGGATTTGAACCCTCGCGCCAGTTGCCCGACCTACACCCTTAGCAGGGGCGCCTCTTCAGCCTCTTGAGTATGTCTCCAAAACAAAACGGTACTATTACTTCGTACGTATTTATAATGATACCGTATTCTAGTTTGCTTGTCAATTATTTTTTTTTGATGATTACAATACTACTCTTTGATCTATTTCAAAAAAAGCTTTTAGATCATTGTATTTTTCCTTCAATCTTCTAATACTTCTACCTTTGGGACTACTGATGAAGATCAGTCATGGAAGATGGGGATTGAGCTTGATGTACTTGAGGTGTCGAATCGATCGTTTGAGTTGTAGATGCTTGCTCAATAAAGTCAATATTTTTAAATAGATCCGCTCCTTGCTTTTCTGATTGTCTTCCTCGGTCTGTTGATTGTTCTTGAGGTTGCATTGTCATAAAAATTGAGGATGATGATTTGGGAGGAGGAGAAACATTGGTTACTTCTGCTGTTTTCATATTAGCTGGAAGATTATGTTCTAATTTTATCATCTCCTGGGAAAGCGGCTTTTCGACTGTTTTGTTTTCCCGAATTACTGGTATTGGATTAATCGCTACATTAGTTGATGATGGCACTTGAAATTTAACATGCTCCTCTGATACCTTGAGTAAACTTTGTTCATAGTCTTTTTTATATACACCGCCACCTATCGAAATATCTAATGGAGCAGATTCTTTTACTTCTCGGACTGCTGTTGCAATTTGACTTTCTGCTGTAATTTGCGGTAAATCAACCGCCATCGATTTTCCACTTAAGGCATCACCATTAATACCAATATACTCACTATCACCAAAAGCAAGCAGTGGAAATGAGATCATAGGAAAAAAGATTGTCATAATCGCAAATGAGTCTGTTTTTCGAAAATTTTTTGCTAAACGATAACATACTTTTCCATATACAACAAACTGTACAAGAGGTATAAAAAATAGAATCACCTGCCATTTGGGCATATTTACAATTTCTAGTATCATGACTAAATTATAAATTGGAATAAAAGCATAAATACCTGAACGATTTGCTTTTTTAAATATTTTCATCAAAGATATTAACACAATGATGAGGAAGAGGCCTACCAAGGTGGATCCTATCATTATAGGTACTATGAACTCGTTTAAATTAGTTTCATAGGCTATTTGATAATCTTCATACATAAAACATCCCTCTCTATTCTATGTTTTATTTTAACAAACTATTTCTGTTTTGAATAGTACTAAACGGAAAAGAACTGATTTTAATTCAGAAATTGCTTTTACTCAATCCAATAGAAAAAACTTTTTACTAATAATAAATACTTTTCCCTCTCACACCACCATACGTACAGCTATTTAATTGATAATAGCATTACTTTTAAGTAATGGTCTAGCAAATTTATTAGATCTTTTTTATTAAATCGTTCTTTTAATATTGCCGTTTTAATTGCTCTTGTATGTGTTATATGATAATAACCTCTTCTGGAATTTACAATTATATAAGAGGCTCTATGTGATATTTCAAGTTTTCTAGGAAAAGTATATCTTTTCTGTATCTTTTTCTATTACCCACTTTGTAAAAATTTTCTTATTCAGGAAACGAAATTCTCATCTTAAACTATTCTCCCGATAATACCTATTAGTTTGTCTTGGTTTATCGCATCGAATAATGATAGTAAATCCATATCTACTCTATGACACTTGCTATTCTTAGTTCCTCATTTTCCACTTTCTTTTAGGATATAAATGCTTCTTACTAGTTATGGTTTGTATTGACGATTTCTTATTTGTCATAATATTTCCTCTTGCTGTTCTCTAGTGTAAGCAACTAATTCTTTTACTGTTACACCATCAACACCTCTTGCTCCTTTGTTCTTGTAAACTTGTTTATAGGCTTTATTTAAGTTTTCTTTGGAAAGTACCTTTTTCTAAGAGCTCCATATTTGTTTCTAACTTTCTAATTTCGCTCATAGATTAATCATCTTTTATAGCATTTATGTATTCAATACGTTAACTGATTATCCATGGATTGATTCTGATTATAATCTATTTCCATTTCAGTAGTATAAACTACAAATTATTCAGTCCTTCCTATTTTCCTATTCTGACTTTTTTGCCATAAACCTTTTTCGAACAGTTTTCTGAAGCGATAAAACACATATATTTCCTCGATTAGTCACTTATCCTTTGGCCTAATGCCGTCATTAATGCTTTGTTCTTCTCTAGCACTTCGCCGATACCTACCCATGTATTGGACTTTCACCAACTAGATACATACCATGACGACACATTATAAAAACGCACTCCTAAAAGTGCGCTCTCATTTATACTCGAAATTGAGTTACTTACAACATGGTGACCAGTACGGGATTCGAACCCGTGAATGCCGCCGTGAAAGGGCGGTGTGTTAAGCCACTTCACCAACTGGCCAGATGGCGCCTGATGTAGGACTCGGACCTACGACCTATCGGTTAACAGCCGAGTGCTCTACCAACTGAGCTAATCAGGCACATAAATAATGGCGCCTGATGTAGGACTCGGACCTACGACCTATCGGTTAACAGCCGAGTGCTCTACCAGCTGAGCTAATCAGGCACATAAATACATAAAGCTATTTCATTATATAATACATTTATTAC
>JAQXIG010000141.1 GCA_029007685.1 bacterium
TTAAATTATAAATCTTATTTTTTAGGTGAAAAATCTCCACACTTATTCTACACTAACTTATTTTGATAACCTTTTATTATTCATAATTTTTAATTTAGAATTGTGTATAATTCAGCATATATGAATGTCTCCCCAGAGGAGTGTATTTCACATTATTTTGGCTCTTTTTTATTTTTTACTAGACGTTCTTTGAAATGACAGTGTTTGCACAATTCTTCTACAATCTTATAATTGGCGAAGTTTTGCTTCATTTTTTGATAATGCTCACTATTTGCTATTTCTGCTAGTGTTTGGGTATATATATTTCCTAATTTTATTATTCCATCACTATCTAAACAACAAGGTACTACGGTACCATCCACTAATATTGCTAGTTGATCTTTTAAGGCATAGCAGGTTCCTACTTCGTTTTTATATTTATTCTTTATGTCTGGCCAAATAAATTTTTCTTTTTTATCTATATAAAGTTTTTCTTTTATAGCGATATGGTTAGTTGTTTTCATTTTTTCTACAAATTCTGGGGATAACTGGTAATATGAAACTATTTTATTCACCATAGTTGTGGATTTTTCATCTAATTGATTATTTTCTAAGGTCCAAAAGCGATAAACAACTATTTTCTCTACCAATTTGTCTATGGTTTTAAAAATACTTTCTAAATATTCTTCTTTTTGATTTTCACTATGAAGCGAGATATTTATCTGTCTTATAGCAGAGTGAGTTAATATTTCTTGTTTCTCTTTTAGAAGAGTTCCATTGGTAGTAATATTTACTTTTTTTTGATACTTTTGACACAAATCTAGAATTTCTTTCAAGTTTGGATGAAGTAATGGTTCTCCTTTCACGTGAAGATAAAGATGGTCAGTATAGTTGTTAATTTTCTTTAACAAATGTTCCATATTATCTAGTGTAATCATCTCTTTTTTTCTGTTATCAGAACGGCAAAATGAACAAGAAAGGTTGCAAATATTGGTTATTTCAATGTAGATCTTTTTGAACTTTTTCATGTTATAACTCCGTTTTTAATTCAAATAAAGCATCTCTTAATTCCATTGCTCGTTCAAAATCTAGTTCTTTAGCAGCCTGTTTCATCGCTTCTTCGATGTCAGTGATCATCTTTAAGATTTCTTTTTTATCTTGTTTTTTCGGTTTGGTCTTTTTATTGTCATTATCATCAATGTTACTAATCAATTCCCTTATTTCTTTATTGATAGTCTGTGGGATAATATCGTGTTCTTGATTATACTTTTCTTGGATACAACGACGACGCATTGTTTCTTTGATGGCTTTTTCCATACTGTCGGTCATTTTGTCAGCATACATAATGCAGTGGCCACTAGCATTTCTGGCACATCTACCAATTGTTTGGATTAGGCTTCGTTCACTTCTTAGAAACCCTTCTTTATCTGCGTCTAAGATAGCAATGAGACTCACTTCGGGAATATCTATCCCTTCACGGAGTAAGTTAATCCCTACGATACAATCATATTTTCCTAAACGTAAATCTCTGATAATTCTCATTCTTTCTAAAGTTTTTACTTCACTATGCAAGTAAGCTACTTTGATATCAACATCTTTTAAGTAGTTGGTTAGTTCTTCGGCCATTCTGATCGTTAAAGTTGTGATTAAGGTACGCTCATTTTTATCCATTCGTTCTTTTATTTCTGCTATTAAATCATCAATTTGGCCTTCGGTTGTACGCACTTCAATGGTAGGATCTAGGAGTCCAGTCGGGCGAATGATTTGCTCCACAAATTGGTGTTTGGTTTTTTCGAGTTCATAGTCACCAGGGGTAGCGGATACATAGATTACTTGATTGATCTTTTTTTCAAATTCATCAAATTTTAATGGTCGATTGTCTAAAGCACTCGGAAGTCTAAATCCATAATCTACCAGGTTCATCTTTCTAGCTCTATCCCCATTATACATACCTCTAACTTGGGGTAAGGTAACGTGAGACTCATCGATTACTAATAAATATTCTTTCGGGAAGAAGTCCATTAAAGTAGTTGGAGTTTCTCCTTCCCCACGTAAGGCCATATGCCTAGAATAGTTTTCAATTCCACGACAAAAACCGGTTTCTGTTAACATTTCAATATCATAATTAGTACGTTGTTCAATTCGTTCAGCAGCTAATAATTTATTATTCTCTTTTAAACATTCTATTCTGTCTGCCAATTCTAATTTTATTCTTTTTATCGCTTCGATTAATTTTTCATCGCTAGTTACAAAGTGGCTAGCAGGGAAAATGCTTACCGTTTTTTTATTTTGAATTATGGCTCCTGTTAAGGTATCAATTTCACTGATACGATCTACTTCGTCACCAAAAAATTCAATGCGATAACCTTTATTATTTTGATTGGTAGGAATGATTTCTAGAACATCTCCTTTTACTCTAAAAGTACCACGTTTGAAGTCAAAATCATTTCGTTCATACATCATTTCTACTAGTTTGGTCATAATAATATTTCTTTCTACAGTATCTCCTACTCCTACACTTAACATTTTCTTTAAGTACTCTTCTACTTCTCCAATACCATAAATACAGGAAACACTGGCTACTACGATTACATCTTTATAGGATAATAAAGCACTGGTGGCGTAATGGCGTAATTCATCGATTTCATCATTGATGGAAGAATCTTTCTCAATATAAGTATCGGTTGATGGTACATAAGCTTCTGGTTGATAGTAATCATAATAAGATACAAAGTAGCATACATGATTCTCTGGAAAGATCTCCTTGAGTTCACTATATAACTGTCCAGCAAGCGTCTTATTATGGGCTAAAACTAATGTTGGCTTATTCACTTCTTTTATAACATTAGCAATAGTAAAAGTCTTACCAGTTCCTGTTGCCCCTAATAAAACTTGGTGTTTTTCACCATTATTGATCCCATTTACTAACTTTTCTATTGCTTGTGGTTGGTCTCCACTAGGTTTATATTTTGATACTAAATTAAACATAATGACCTCCTTATTATGACCACTGTCATCCAGAAAATTCCTATCCATCTATCAAAAATTCGTGTCCTAAGACTAATTAAATAGGTCAAATCTTTGGTGGATACACATAGGACACTCATCTCGGCCACAAATTGACTAAATAAACTATATAAAATTAAGTATTTTCTAACACACTATTTTAACACTTATTTTATAATAAAACAAGGAAGCTATATCAACTTTCCAGAAAAGAAAGTTATATCAATTTTCCATGATTCACTTCTAAATATTTTCATAATTTAAATTCTTTTATCTACCACCTCAAATATTTAAATTACACTAAAAAAGATACCAATATGGTATCAGTTATATTTTATATTATTAATTATCTCGTTTATAGTTTCTTCTATTTTTTTTGTTAATGTAGTACATGACTGTTCTAACATTAACGTAACACCAAATTCTTGCTTTCCTTCAACATAATATTTAACGGGATTCGATTCATATCCAATAATATTTAATTTATTATAGTAAGCGAATCCTTGTAAAATAGATGAATCTAAATCTGGTTCGTTTTCATCATAGCATGTTAAATAAATTTTGCAATTTCTTAAGTTTTTTAAATCTGTATCAACGGAATATCCTGATAAATATCTATTACTAATCCAATAAGTAATACTATTTTCATCTAATATTTTAGTTATCTTATCAACTATTATTTTATTCCATTCATATTTCAAACCCGAAAAATCTATAAAAACATCAAATTTCTTATCATTGTCAGAATATTCATATATTTTTTCTTTTGCATTATCTAATTTTTCAGTGACAAATTTAGAAAACATTTTAATATTAAAATCCAATTCATCTTCGTATGCTAATTCGCTATTATTTATATATTCATATTTAAATATATTTCCAACCTGATCTATAATAGGTGATAACTTATATTCAATATTATTTGATAATTTATTTTTGTAAAAATCAGTATTAAAAATATAAAGTGGCAACTTTTTTGCAAGGCAATATCCAATTTCAAATCCAACACCAGCATCATAAGATGTTCCATCAAGTCTAGTTATGAAAAAATCAGTCTTATTTAAAGATTTTATATCTGCTTCAAAAATATTTTTAGCAACATTCCCAACTGTACTAACCTTCATATTACTATCTTTAAATGGTAAATATATGTTATCGCCACTGAATTTTTTACTATTAAAGACGCTGTTATACATAACTACTGATACCTTTCTATCAAAAAAACTATACAATTTTGTAGCCAAATATATATTA
>JAQXIG010000142.1 GCA_029007685.1 bacterium
CTTGGGGTAAACCAGCACTTGGATATAAAACACGTAAGAAAAAAGCGTCTGATAAATTTATCGTACGTCGTCGTAATAGTAAATAGGAAAGGATATAAGAGATTATGGCAAGAAGTTTAAAGAAAAAACCTTATGTATTCGCAAGATTATTAACTAAGGTAGAAAAATTAAATGAAACTGGTAAAAAAGAAGTCATCAAAACTTGGTCTCGTCGTTCAACTATCTATCCTGCATTTATTGGACATACATTCGCAGTACATAACGGAAAAGAATTTATTCCAGTTTATGTTACTGAAGATATGGTAGGACACAAACTTGGTGAATTTGCACCTACTCGTAAGTTTGGTGGACACGGCGACAAGAAAAAGAAATAGTGGCTAGGAGGAGAAAAATATGGAAGCAAGAGCAATCGCAAAAACTCTTAGAGTATCACCTATTAAAGCTCGTTTAGTAGTAGATTTAATTCGTGGTAAAAATGTAAATGAGGCATTAGTTATTTTAAATAACATGAATAAAAAGCCTGCTCGCATGACTAAAAAGGTTCTAGAATCTGCTATTGCTAACGCTGTTAATAATAACGGCGCAAAGCAAGAAGAACTTTATATTCGTGAAGCAAGAGTAGATGCTGGTCCAGTGATGAAAAGACATATGTTTGATTCGCGTAGTCACATTGGACATAAAGATAAAAGAACAAGTCACATCGTGATCGTTGTGGCAACTAGATAATCTTAAAGGAGGGTTATATAAGATGGGTCAAAAAGTAAATCCTAATGGACTAAGACTTGGAATTAACAAAGAATGGGACTCAAAATGGTATGCTAACAAAAAAGATTATGCAAAGTTCTTAAACAACGATATTAAAATCCGTGAGTACTTTGAAAAAAATCTTAAAGATGCAGCTATTGCCAAAGTTCAAGTAGAAAGAAATTCTAAGAGAACCGAAATCATTGTTCACACTGCAAAACCTGGTGTAATCATCGGTCGTGGTGGAGAAGCAATCGAAAAACTTAAAAAAGAAATTTCTAAATTAGTGAATGAAGAAATTCAAATTTCAATCGTAGATATCAAAAAAGCTGATATGAATGCACAAATCATTGCTAATTCAATTGCTAGTCAAATCGAAAATCGTGCATCATTCAGAATGGCTCAAAAAAGAGCGATCCGTAATGCTATGAAAGCTGGAGCGAAAGGTATTAAAACATTAGTATCTGGACGTTTAGGTGGAGCAGACATGGCTCGTAGCGAAGGATATACAGAAGGAACAATACCACTACATACACTAAGAGCAGATATCGATTATGCAACAGCAGAAGCAGATACTACATTTGGAAAAATCGGTGTTAAAGTATGGATTTATAAAGGAGAAATCCTTCCTTCTAAAAAGACTAAAGGAGGTAATTAAGAATGTTAATACCATCAAGAACAAAATATCGCCGTGTTCACAGATTACCTTATGAAGGTCATGCTAAAGGAAACACAAAATTAGACAAAGGTGAATACGGACTTATGGCGAAAGAAGGAGCTTGGATTACCGCAAACCAGATCGAAGCTGCTCGTATTGCCATGACACGTTATATGAAACGTGGTGGAAAAGTATGGATCAATATTTTTCCACATATGCCTTTAACAAAAAAACCAATCGGAACTCGTCAAGGAAAAGGTAAAGGTAACGTAGAAGCATGGGTAGCAGTTGTCAAAGAAGGTAAAATCATGTTCGAAGTAGCTGGAGTATCAGAAGAAGTAGCACGTGAAGCCTTAAGATTAGCATCACATAAACTACCTATTAAAACTAAATTTGTAAAAAAAGAAAGTGGTGAATTAAATGAAGGTTAAAGAAATAAGAGAACTAACCACTGAAGAAATCGTTGCGAAAATTAAGGAATGCAAAGAAGAATTATTCAATCTGAGATTCCAACAAGCAACTGGTAACTTAGAAAAACCTTCAAGAATCAGAGATTTAAGACACACAGTAGCGCGTTTGAAAACTGTTTTACGCGAACGTGAGCTTAATGATGAGGAGGCTAAGTAACGATGGAAAAAATAAGAAAAGAATTAGTTGGAACAGTAGTAAGTGCCTCTAATAATAAAACAATTACTGTTAGAGTAGAAACTTATAAAGAACATCCAAAATATAGAAAAAGAGTAAAGTATTCTAAAAAATACGCAGCTCATGATGAAACTAATAAAGCAAAAGTAGGAGATACTGTTAGAATTGTAGAATGTAAACCTATTTCTAAAACAAAACACTTCTATTTAGCAGAAATCGTAAAAGAAGCAGTTATTCTATAACTCTTAGGTGAAGGAGGAAATAATTTATGTTACAACAAGAAAGCCGTTTAAAAGTTGCTGACAACTCTGGCGCAAAAGAAT
>JAQXIG010000143.1 GCA_029007685.1 bacterium
AGTCACAGAAGATACTACTTCTTATAGTTTTACAGTAGCAGCTACTGGTACTTTAGTATTACATGTAACAGAAGAGGGGACTGAAGATGGTACTCCTGTAGTAGGAGCTACTTTCTATCGATGCGATTCTGAAGGTACCACTTATGGAGAAGCGGTTGTATCTGATGATGCGGGAAATGCTACTTTTAATTACGTACCATTTTCAGCTTTAGGAGAATCCCTAGTTGTTTATTATAAACAGACGAAAGCAGATGAAGTACATGATTTTGATTTAGAACTACAAAATACTACATTAATAGATGAATCAACAGTAGTGGAAGTATTTAATCCTCCAGTATCGACCAAAACTCTTACTTTAACAGATGCTAATTATAGTGGATTACCAATAGAAAATGCTGAAATTACATTATCATAAAAAAGATTAGGATGTTAAATTTTATATCCTAATCTTTTTCTGTTATTAGTTTTAAATTATTTTGTAGTCTTTCGTTATTTGGTTCCATTTTAATTGCTATTTTTATATATTTCATAGCATTTTTTTTCTTGCCTTGATAGTAACAACTAATTGATAATAAATCATAGACAGTATTATTCCAACTGAATACTTCGTTAATATAGGTTTTTTGATGGGAAGAAATTTTTAGAGCTTGTAAACAATATTTTTCGACTTCAGGCCAATTCTTTAACTGATATTCTAAAAGAGCTCGTTCCATATATGGATCTCTTAAGTAAGGGGCTACTTTGACTGCTTTATCTAACCACATTCTAGCTTCTTCATAACGATTTAAATTTTTATAACATCTAGCAATGAATCGCATGGATGCACATCGTTCATCTTTCCAAACAGCACTAGGAAGGGATAAGTGTTTGATTAAAGTATCAATTGCTTCGTTCCATTTACCATAATACATATATTCTCTTCCTAAATAGTGCGTATTTCTATCATCGTTAGGATCTTCTTTTACAGATAATTCTAGGAGTGGTAAATAACTACTTCTAGATTTTGTGGTATCAGGATAGTGATTTAAAATGATACTATCTGTTGTTTTTCTAATTTCTGGATTTTTGCCAGTATAGGTTAAAACCTCATGTACAGGATGGGTCCAAGTATAATCAAAGCGACTATGTATTTGATCTAAATAAAAACTAATAATTGGTTTATTATTTTCATCTAAACTCCAGTTGTATTGATAAGAAAGACGATTTATATCTTTATTCCAAGTTTTTTCTAATTCTTTACGCCATCCTTTCTCTAAAACTTCATCTAAATCTGTACATACGCAAATATCCGTATCTTCTGGCACCATTTTTAAAGATTCTTTTCTAGCTACATCAAAGCGCCATGGAGTAATTATTTTTTTCTTGACGTGAACTCCTAGTTTTTTTAGGAGTTTTCTTGTATTATCAGTAGAACCGGTATCTAAAACATAAATTTGATCTGCTTCTTTCATAGACTCTACCCAACGAGATACAAATTTTTCTTCATTTTTGCAGATCGCATATACGCATACTTTGTATTGATTCATTTTTTCACCTCGATAAATTATATTCTAAAAGAAAAAGTGATATCGCATTTATATCACTTTTTTGGAAAATTTTACGGTTTCGTCAAGGAGTAATCATTTACTTGACTTACTTTATTATATAAGGAAATTGTTATTTTTTATATTTTGTTTACCCGAGATCTCATGCATTCCATCATTAATTAAGCACCCTGTCTTCCCAAGTATTCTATTACAATTGTAATTAGATAATTTGTAAAATAGGAACCAGAACTAATATATTTTAAATTTGGAGTACTTAAGTAAATTGTTTGTGGACTTAAATTGACAAGTTCAAAAGCACTCGCAATACTTGGAACGGAAATAATACCTTGACCTATAATTTGAGTAGCTTCTTCATAATATATCCATTCACTTGTACCGAAAAAAATATCATCTGTATCTACTAAGCGAAAACCAAGTGTTACAAAATCTTTTGTTTCATCAAAAATTGTATTTTCCTGTTTAGTATAGGCCGATACAGTAAAAGTTATTTTATAATATTCAGCTATATTAAATTGAAGAGCATCCTCATTAGTATCTAATGTCATAATATCACTGATATCTAATTCGAGTCTATCCATTGGTAGTCTTTCATCTGATGGTATTGGAATTCCTTCGCTGGAAATTCCATCATTAAAAGTCACTATGTATGCAGAACGTGGATAGATTGTTTCAGTAGGTCCAGTTGCTTAGGGTATTAAGTGACACAATGCTTTTTTTAATATATGTGATTTATTTATTTACTATTTCAGTCTTGCATAATGATACAAAGGCAGGGTTCCTGTTATTATTTCCAACAACTACGACCATACCGTACTCACTTTTTATAATGTCCCCTTGCGCTACTGTCTGTCCTCCAGCATTGATATCAACCCCTGTTGTACCTACAGGTAAGTATGAACGTACTGCCGCTTCACAATTAGAATCACAGCCCTCTGGTATTGGACTTGGTGCTGGTAGATATGTAATATTATCATTATATGTACTACTTGTTACTGTGATTGATGCTATGCGACAGATAGATAATGCTTCTTCTGGAACACCTTGATTATTGATTAATTGGAAAAGTCCAGAATTAGGATTACTATCAGGACCTGGTAAAAGAGAACCTGGTCTTCCACTTGCGTTATTACCACTTTCCATAGCTATTATTAGGTTATCATCAGGATATAGTGTAATGATTTGTTGGATAATATTTCTCATTTGATCTACACAAAAACATGTTGTTGAATTTGCATTGCTTCCAGTAGGCCCAGTAGGTCCGGTTGCTCCTGTAGGTCCAGTAGGTCCAATAGGTCCAGTAGCTCCAGTAGCTCCAGTAGGTCCAATAGGCCCAGTAGGTCCTGTAGGTCCAATAGGTCCAGTAGCTCCAGTAAGTCCGGTTGCTCCAGTAGGTCCAATAGGCCCAGTAGGTCCGGTAGGTCCTGTAGGTCCAGTAGCTCCCGTAGCTCCAGTAGGTCCGGTAGGTCCAGTAGGTCCAGTAGCTCCCGTAGCTCCAGTAGGTCCGGTAGGTCCAGTAGGTCCAGTAGCACCATCTTCGCCGTCTTCACCATCGAATCCACGAGGAATTACAAAATCTAGTACATGATTTGGGCTACCTGTAACATCGGTTACACTAGCATTGGTTCCTGGATCTCCTGTTGTTGTATTTCTAATCGTAATTGTATCGGCTGTTCCACTAGGTCCAGTAGCTCCAGTTGCTCCAGTAGGTCCGGTAGGTCCAGTAGGTCCAGTAGCTCCAGTTGCTCCAGTAGGTCCGGTAGGTCCAGTAGGTCCAGTAGCTCCAGTTGCTCCAGTAAGCCCGGTTGCTCCAGTAGGTCCGGTAGGTCCAGTAGGTCCGGTAGGTCCAGTAGCTCCAGTTGGTCCGATGACATAAACCAAATAATAAAAATAGCTGAATTTATTGATAATGTAAAACATAGGACAATATTTCTATGTTTTTTTCTTTTTTTAAATGGAATAAAAGTGTGATATAATCTATATTGAATATAAATAATAGTTAAGGAGTTAAAATGAATAGGAAATATTTTGAAAATTATGCAAAAGAACACTTTGATTTAAAATCGCAAGAATTAGTATTAGATCAAATACGAGTTTTTTATGATTGTTTAGATAATTTTCATTTACCTAAACACAATTATAAAATTGGAGACAATGTATTATTAAAAAAAGGTACTTTTTTACATGGTACATATAGAAATATTGATGGATTAAGAGATATTATAAATCAGGGATTAATAGCAAGTTGGTTTATAGATGGACGAATTTCTAAATATCCAAGTTCGGTTGGTGTTTGGCATTTGAAAAAAGATTATCAATTACTTGAATATATTAACTTTTATTCTGGTGGTACAATTAGATATTTTAATCAACATGATGAAAAAAAAGAAACAGAAGTAATTAAGTATGACGAAGTAAAAGATTTAATGGATAAAGTAATTGAAAAAGATTATTTAGTTTGGCATATGGAACAAACAAAAGAAGCGAGATTTTTACCAAGTTTGGCTCAAAATAAAGTGCAAATTGGTATTATATTTAATGTTAATAACGAATATGCAATGAAATTATTAAATGGAGATATTTTGAATTCTATAAATATAAATGATGATAATGTAAAAGAATTTGTCAATGAAAGTTATTATGATAGATTTATAATTGATAGAAAAAACAAAGATGATTTTTTTACCGATCGTGAAAGTGCTATTTTATTCGGATTACCGTCAAATTTAATAGAAGGTATATTAGTTGGTAGAAAATATGAAGAAGATAAAAATATTTTAGAAGAAATAAAAAAACTTTTACCTAATGCTTATATATGTAATTTAGATGGGAAAATTATTGTTGAATGATTATTAAAAATTATTTTGAATCCTAATTTATTATTACTATTTTTGTGAATAAAATATAAGTTAGGTTGTATTAGAATGACAAGAGGTGCTTAAAATGAAGAAATATTTGAAAGTGGAAGTGGAAAATCTTATTTTAATAATCAATATATAAATAATGACAATTACGTAGTTATTGATACTGACTTAATTTTTGGAAATACATATACTTATGATAAATATAATTTAGAATTAAGAGAAACTTTTAAAAATAAAGAAAAGAATTATTTAATTACTAATTTAGTTTATTGCGAAAAAAGATAAAGGAGAATAATATGGAACTTTTAGATTTATATGATAATAATTTTAATAAATTAGATAAAACTATTGTAAGAAGAGTTGAAGAAATACCGGAAAATACAAATATAATGATGTCTTATGCTTTAATAAAAAATAATAATAAATTTTTATTAGAACAAATGACTGAAAAAAATAATTTTAAATTTGCTATACCTGGTGGTCATATTCTTACAAATGAAAATGGAGAACAAGGATTAAAAAGAGAACTAAAAGAAGAATTGAATTTGAAGGGTTTTGATATCAAGCATATAGATACTATTAAATATCCTTATAATAATTATATATTTAATATTTATTTAATTGAAGATGATATTGATATAGAAAATTTAGTTTTTCAACAAGAAGAAGTTACAAAAGTTGAATGGTTTAGTAAAAATGAAATATTAAAACTAATAGAAGCTGATAAAATTCCAAGAGGATATGCTTATATATTAGAAAAGTATATGTAATGCTGATACTGATAAAAACTAGAATATAAAAGATATTGATATTGTAAAATAAAGGAGTAGTATTATGAATTTATATGAAGGTAAAAATTGGACAGTAGTATTTGTTAAATGGTGTCAAGAATTTCCGGGTGATTGTATTATTTCATCTGAAAAAGAGTCACTAAGTGAGCTTACAGACGAAGAATGGATTGAGTTAGGATTACTTGAAAAAGAATTAGAAAGAATTACTAAAAAATTATTTAATGCAACAATGTTTAATTTTGCTTGTTTAATGAATAATGCATATAGAGATAAAGAAACTCCACATGTACATTTTCATTTTATTCCAAGATATGATGGTGAGAGAATAATTTTAGGTAAAAAATATAAAGATAAACATTTTGGATATAATATGTGGAAATGGTCATTCAGTAAATTCAGAAGTCAGAAAGATATATTTATAAAAGAAGAAAAAGAAGAATTATATAAAATGATGAAAAAAGAATGGAACATTAAATAAGGTGGGATTTATATGACAAAATTTATAAGGTTAATGGATGGAATAAAATCTAATGCCGGTGGTTTTGAATTAAAACTTAATGAAATTAATATTGCTGAATTGTGGAATCCTAATACATTAGATCCTGCTGAAATGGGTGGCTTTAATTTTTCAACTGATGAAAAAATATTAAGATGGATACATAGGGGAGATACAGTATATGATGTTGAATTACCAGATGATGCTGAAGTAATAGATTGCCCAAGCAGTAATTGTCCTCATGGAGTTTTTAGAACAAATAAAATTATTTTAACTAATCCTAGAAAAGTTACAGAAGAAATGGTTTTAGATTTTTATAAAAAATCTGATTTACCAGAAAATACATATTATCAATGTTTAGTTGTTTTATTGTATAAAAAATATATTAATGTTGCCAAATATATTATTAAAGATAGAATTAATAAAGATAATATTAGCGATTGTATAAAAGAATTTGAAAGAATGATTACTGATAAGCATGATGGAAATATATATGAATTTAAGTATGAAGAATTATGGCATGAAGCAAAAGAAATATATGATATTTTAAAAGAAATACAAAATACAAACTTATCAAAAAAAATAGATTAAATAAGAATTTATTAATAAGATTAATGAGATGTGAAAATGAAAACAATTGTATATTTAATTAGACATTCAGAACCAATGAAAAAGAAAATAAATTTAATAAATAATGATAGTTTACAAATAACTAATGAAAAAAATCCACTATCAATTATTGGTGAAAAAAGAGCAGAAGAATTAAGTAATAAAGAGGAAATGAAAAATATAGATTTAGTTATTGCTAGTAATTATGTAAGAGCAATATCAACCGCTAAATATATAGCAGAAAAGAATAATAAAGATTTATATATTAATGAAATGTTTGGTGAAAGAAAACATGGTATAAACTCATGGGATGAATTACCACAGGGATTTGAAAGTAAACAAATGGCGGATCCGAATTTTAAAGTTGGAAACGGTGAATCACAATATGAAGTTGCTAATCGTATGTATAATACTTTAATGTAGGTAATAGAAGAAAATCAAGGTAAAAGAATTGCTATTGTATCTCATGCAACTGCAATTATGTTCTTATTCATGAAAATTGGCGATTATCAAAATAATAGATTGTATTTTAATAATCAAATTTTAATAGATGAAAATTTTGAATGGAATGCGCCAGAAGTATTCAAATTAGAAATCGATGAAAATAATCAAATAGCAAGTATTAATAATATCAGATATTATTACATAATAAATAGGTTATTATAAACGTGATACTAATATTTTAATAAAAATTTATAAAAAGCCTTGACTCTCCCCTTAAGGTCAGGGCTTATTATATTGACGAAAGGAGGAAAAAGTATGTATAGAATTGGCGAATTCTCATATCTATATAAGCTGATAATAAAAACATTAAGATATTATGATGAGATAGATTTATTTAAACCATCATATAAAGAACCCTATACGGGATACAGATATTATTCAGAAGATCAAAAAGAAGAATTAGAACATATTTTAACATTAAAAGATTATGGTTTTACATTAGAAGAAATTAAAGATTTAAAAAAAGAATTGACAGAAGAAAAGATAATTCAAAAAATTCAAGAATTACAACAACAACAAGATCTATTAGATTCTAAAATTAAAAAACTAGAAGTTTTAAAAAATGGGGGAGAAAATAAAATGAAATATAAAGTAGGATTTGATTCAAATAAAAAAATAAATGTAATAGGAATAAGAATAAATTTAGAGAAAAGAAATCAAGAAGAATTAGATAAGTATTTTGAAAATATAGAAAAGAAAGTAAAAAAGTTAAAACTAAATACAAAAACCAAAGTAGTAATTACTGAAGAAGTTGGTTATAAAGAAGAAGATATTGAATTGTTTATTGGATATTTCATTTCAAACTTAACATCAAAAGAGATTAGTAAGATTAATAAAAGTAAAGATTTAGATTTATTTAGTTATCCAACAGCAGATTATTTAGTAGCTATAAATTTAGAAAATGATGACATAGTAACAGCATGTAAAGATATAATAGAATATTCAGAAGAAAAGAAAGTACAGATCATAGGTCCTTTTATGGAATTTTATGATATAGAAGAAATGCCAAAAGTATATGTAATGGTTCATGATTTAATAAGAGAAGAACTTAATGATGAAAGAATAAAAGAATTCGCAAATGATAAATATAATGAACCATTTGTATTAAATAAAGAATTATTAGGTAAATGGAAAATAAAAGAAATTCTTTCTAATATTAACTTTAATCCAAATAAACAAAAAAGTAATCCAAGTACCACATATATGATTTTGGAATTTTATGATGACAGAACTACAAATTTTGAAAATGTAACTTGGTCTGATAAATATATATTCATAATGACTGAGCATGGCGTAATAGCTAATTCAATAAATATTATGAAAATAAACAATAAAGAATATTTAGAAATTCGTATGAATGATATGAGTTCAATTTATTATCGTGCTAAACCAATTTCATACATATATGAAAAGTAGATTTAATTTTTGACCATAGAGCTGATCATATGATAAAATTGTATATATAATAAGGTGATTAGTATGATAATGGATGATAAAAGTTTAGAAATCGGTGTTTATGAGCATTTTAAAGATTATTTTAATACAAGAGGTGTAGGTATTATTACTGATAAGCAATTTGTTTTATATACACAAAATAATATGTATGATGGATTTAATCACGATAGTGCTATGCCTTATTTGGATAAAAAAATATATCCATATAAACACTATGAAGGTTTTTATAGAAACAGTAAGGATATTTCATTTGCTAGTATGGGTGAGGATTTATATTTTTTTATGCCAGACAATGATTATATATCAAATAATCAATATCAATTTCTTTTGTATATGTTAGATGAAATTGAAAAATATAATAATCAAGCTGATGAGAGAAAAAAAGTAACTATTCATATATATGGAAAAACTAATGATATGAGTATTAGTTCTAGTGATATTGATGATGTTAAACAATTTATATCTAGAATATCAATTAGAAATATTATTTCTGAAAAAGAAGAAATTATAATTGGAAAAACACTTAATGATATAAATGCATATACTAAGATGCTTGATGAATCGCAAATAGAACTATTGAATGGGTTTGGTATTTCAACTGATAATATTCCTGAATCAATGTTAACAGAATTTGAAAGATTTAAGTTATCAAGTTTAGAAAATGCCTATTTTCAAGCAATTGGAGTATCTGAATTAGATGCAGAAACAATGGGATTTCAAGAAGTGTGTATTAGGGATATTACAGGTACAACACATCCAAATTATAGAGATAAATCTATAATTGAGGCTTTCTCATCATTAGAAAGAGTTGATTCTGTTATAAGAAAACAACAAGAAAGTCCTGAATATTATACATCTGTTTTAAAAGATAAGAATAGACAAATACTAGATGAAATGACAATAGTAGAAAGAAATGGTAAATATTATATAACGCAAGGCAATAATAGATTAATTACTCAATTAATAAGTTATCTATCAGAAAGAGAAAAAATTTTAGATAATGAACAAGCATTAAGTGAGTTAGACAAAAAATATACTTTTTACTTAAAATGCTTAAATATTCCTAAAAATATAGATGAAATGATACTAATAACTTTCATAAAAGAATTTGAAAACAATGTAATTATTAAAAGAAGTAACAAAAATGATGAATTATATACTATCATTATTGATGAACATGAATATATTTTAAAAAATATTGAAGAAATTAGAAATTTTGTTAATAATTTGTTTAATGCTCATACATTAAAAAATGGTGATGATATTGAAAAAGCATTAGCAGATTTTATATATAAATATCATGGTGATTCCGATTTTAAAAAATGTATGGAAAATATGGAAATAACACAGAAATTTTTTCAGTTGCGCGAACTAAGAAATAGAAAAAGTGTTGCGCTTGATGAAATGTTATCTACTATAGATGATGAAATTTCGTATGGAGAGTTATTAACAACATTAGAACAAAAAGAAACTGATTCTTTTAAACATTATGCTAACGGAATAAAAGAATTAAAAACTGAAGAAGGTCTTTATGGTATTGAACTAGAAATAGAAATGTCAAGTTTAAATAAAGAAGAACTACAAAAATTATCTGATTTAATGATTGAAAAAAAATATGAATTAGCAGAAATTTTTAATATTACTAATAAGACACAAATCTTAAATTCAAATAATGATAATAATCCTGATAATGTTAGTATTTCAACTGAAGAAATTTCTTCTGTTGATACATTAACTACGAATGATAGTATAGAAGAAGTTGATGATAAAAAGAATATTAAAGAAACCACAGAACAGGAATTATTAATGTTAAGATATAAAGAACTTGTAGAACAAGGTTATAGACCAGATTATGCTGAAAAAATAGCTGGCTTAGTTGTTAAAAAAGAAATGGAAAAACAAGATAAAGTCGATCAAATGATAGAAGCTATGGTAAATGGCGAATTGGATACTAATGGACAACCTATTATTCAAAATCAAGAAGTTATTTCTAATAATAGAACAATGGGGTTTATTAAAGTTTGGGTATTAGGAATATTAACTGCAATTACAAGTATTGGAATTATAATAATTGGAATAACATTAAATAAATAAAATATAGTTTTAGAAAAATAGTTTTTTTGATTTTATAATTTAAAGATAGTTTTAACAGGTAATTCCTTTGGTTTTTGATTATTTAAATAATAATTAACACTATTTTTTAAGTTATGAAGTCTAATAATGGAATTCATTATAGTATTTTCATTTTCTATAGAAATACTACTACGTTTAAATAAAAAGTTTTTATAAGTAGTGGGACTAACACCTATTACTTTTTTAAATGTTTCAGAAAAGTATTCTAAAGAATTAAATCCATGTTTTATACCGATACCTAGCATGTAATCATCAGTTTTAAAATTTGATAAACTTTGGTATACACGCATTTGATTTATATAATTATGAATGGAAATTCCTAATTCTTTTTTAAATTTTTTCATTATATAAGTTTTATCAAACTGAAAAATATTACAAAGTTCATCAGTTGTAATTTCTTTATTAATATTATTATTTATAAATTTCAATATTTCACATACTAGATCATTTGAATACATAATCATCCCTCGATGTGTATATTATATCATAAAAAGCCATTTTTGTTTAAATTGTTTTGAAAAAATGATGTAAAATACTAGTCAAAGGGAGGAATTGTATATGAATTATGCAAGATGGATGGATTTAGAAGAATTTAAAAATAAGCTAATTCCATTAAATAAAGAATCAGAAATTGTAAAATCAGGAGTTCCAATGATGTATGATGATAAATATCTTTATACTGAAACAAGTGAAAGACATAATTTAATCATTGGTTCAACTGGAAGTGGAAAAACACAAAGTACACTATTACCACAGCTAAGATTAGCTATTAAAACAGGGGAATCAATAGTGGTAAATGATGTAAGGGGAGAATTATATAGTTGTTTGAAAGATGAACTAGAAAGACAAAACTATACTGTAATTACAATTAACTTTACTAATCCAACAATCGGAAACAATTATAACCCATTATCATTAGCACAAAAATTATATAAGGATTATAAAGATAAATGCGTAGATATTTTAGAAAATATTGGCTATTATTTCTTTTCAAGAAATAACGGTAATGCAGATCCATTTTGGGAAAATTCTGCTAGTAATTTTTTCACAGGATTAGCATTATATCTATTTGAAAAAAAGGAAAATGTATCATTAAAAGATGTATTAGAATTATCTATGAATTTAGATAAAGAAAATATATTAGAAAAAATAGATAATAATTCTATAGCATATATGTATCTATCAGGGACATTAAATGCACCAAAAGAAACTAAAGGGAGTATTATATCAGTATTTCACCAAAAATTAAATTTATATGTATGTAGAGAAAATTTATCAAGTTTACTTTCAATAAGTGATTTTAATTTGGAAGAAATAACTGAAGGTAATTTTGCTTTATTTATCATAAATGATAGCAGACCATATATACAAAATTTAGTATCACTATTAGTTCAACAAGTATATGAGGCAATAGAATATTCATCAAAAAGAAATAAGAGAATAAATATAATACTTGATGAATTTGAAATACTATATCCAATAAAAAATTTTGTAACGATGTTAACAACTTCAAGATATATGAATGTTCGTTTTACTTTAACATTACGTAGTTTATTAGAGTTAAAAAATAATTATGGAGTAGAAAATAGTGAATTAATAAAACTTAATGTTGGTAATATTATATATTTACTTGCAAATGATATAGAAACTTTAGATGAAATAAGTAAAATGTGTGGTATGAAAATGGAAAATAATAAATTATTACCACTTATTACATCAGAAGAATTAAAATTAATGGACAATTTTGAAGCAATCATTTTGATACCAAGATTATTGCCGATTAGAACAAAATTATTACCTGATTATAAAATTAATTGGTAAATAGTGTAAAGGGGGATTTTATATATGAATAAAGAAATTTATAGTTATATTTTAGAAATTAATGATAAAGAATTATTAGTTAATATAAGAAATAGTTTTATGGTTATTAATGCTTTGTTATTAAAAGGTAAAACAATGGATGCTAACAATAGATACAATCAAATAGTTTGTATTTTAAAAGATTATTTTGGTAATAATGACTTAAATGATAGAAGAAAAATAACTAATAATAATGTGAAAATGAAAAAACTAGGTGTACATCCAGCAATGGGTAATAAATACTGTTGTTAATACTATTATAAAAAACAGTTGAAATTAGTTAATTAATTGAAGTTAAGTACTTAATTAGCAATTGTTTTATTATAGTTTGTAGCTTATAATTATATTTAGATAGGAGTGTATTAATATGGGAATGTCAAATGAGGAAATTTTAATGTATGCTGAAAAGCTAAAAGATGAAACACACAAATATATTATTAAAAATTTATATGGTAATCTAAAAACAAAAGAACAATTAGCAGAAGATTTGGGTATAACTAAATCTTTTGTTACAAGAAAAGAACATCAAGCTTATCGTTTGATACAACAAATGAAGTGGGATAATGATAGAGCATGGGAATTGCAATATATTTTAAGTTGCTATGATGAAGATGGGTATTTATCTTTTGATAAAATAGCTGAATTAAATGGTATAAATAAAGAAGATTTAAGTCAATGCTTTAATGAATATATTGATTCGTTAACATTTGATGAAAAAATTATAGCTTTGAAATTTGGATTTTCTGAAGAAGCACTTAAATTAGCTAATATTTTTGTAATGAATTGTAGAATCAAAGGATTTAGTAGACATTTGAATCCTAGAGATGCAGAAAATATTTGCGATAGATTAAAAGGCAAAGATGTATATGAGGAATTTCCTTACCCTGTGTTAAAGAATGATAATATAGATGAAATTACTAGAATGGATGAACAATTTTTAACTAGAGTAACTGACATTTATGATAAATACTTAGAAAAACAATATAATACTGAACAACAACATAAGAGATAGAATTTAGAAAATATTTTTCGGAATAAATAGGATGGATGATTTATGGGATTAGAACTAAGTTTTGAACAAAAAAAACAAAAATTAATTACTACATTGAATAATCATTTTGGATACTATAATCAATTAGCAGAAATAGAGACTATATCAAATGATGATATAGTTAAAATAATTGATTTATATGAACAAGAAGCATCAAAAGATGGGGAGGATCCTTGGCATTATCTTTATTTTGATGACTTGATAATTATGCAAAAATGTGTATATGATGTTATCAAAGATATGTCTCAATATTCTAATATAACAGAAAAATTGGAAGAACTATATGAGCATGAATTAAATAGAAGATTAAAAAGAATTGTTTATGAGTATGGGGAAGCAACAGATAAAACTTATCAACAATCTTATGCTAAAATGGCTGAATATTCACTAACACTTGCAGATATGAGTCAAAGAAAAATACAAAGAATTTTAAATCAAGAAAGTGGTATAAAAGATATTGTTCAATTGGAACAATTAATTTCAAACTATGAAAAAATAAAATCAGATTTTGATGAAGCTGAAATATTGTTGCCAGAAAGTTATGAAAATACTGTTGCAATAGCAAAAGTTAAACTTAACGAATTTAACGCAATGCAAGACAAGAAACAAGCTGATAATATTAGTATTGAAACTGAAAAAGAAAAAAGAATTGATTTAATTAGAAATGAGATAAATAACATAAAGGATCGTATTACAACAATTAGAAATAGTATTAACTTAGGTCAAGTTTATGCGCAAAGAGTAAAAGAACAATATCCTATAATATATCAGAACTATATGGCGAGTTTAAGATTATTACAAAGTTATTCACCTAACAATTCCACATATTTTACTACTGCAAATTTAGAAGATTATTTACAAATTGAACTTGAAATGTATAAGCGTGTATTATCTTCTTTTGAGGAATATGCACAGGTTAATTTTGAAAAAAAAGAAGTAAACAAAGAAGAACATGAAGATAGAAAAACATTAATTATTGAAGTATTAAATTTGGTAAATAATATTAGTGATTTTGACAATGAATTCTCGCTTGCTGATCTTGCAGCACAATTTGATGAAGATATTTCTTACTATAGTATTGAGAAACTTCAGCAATTAAAAAATCAATATTTAGAAATGATTAAAAGTAAAAAAACATTTAAAGAAGATAGTAAGGAAAAAATGGTACAAGGAGATAGAAATATATTAATTATTGAAATATTAAGTTTGATGAACAAACATCATGAACTTGATACTATACCATCACTTCCAGATGTGATAAAGCAATTATCAGCAAGAAATATAGAAGAATTAGAAAAATTTAGAAATGATTATTTACTACTTAATAAAAATAAAGTAAATAGTGAGTCTAATGAAACAAAGATTGATGCAATGATTGAGGCAATGGCAAATGGTAAATTAGATGCAAATGGGGAACCAATTATTGAAGCAGAAAATCAGAATTCAAATGTTAGAATTATGGGATTTACAGCATTTAAACTGTTAGCATTAGTATCATTTACTTTTAGTGGTTTAATTCTAATATTAGGAACTATTGCAATAGCATTTATGAAATAATGATTGGAGGAAAATATATGGGTATATCATTATATTTTAAGGTTAGGAAATTTGCTAAAAAAAATGGCTTTAGAGGTGCTAGGTACTTACAAGATTGGAAAGGTTATAAAGTTTATGAACCATACATGAGATTAACAAAAATATCTTATATTGGTTTACCGCAGCTTATATTGGTTAATGAGCAACAAGAAGTTCGTATGGCAACTCCTAATGAAGTAGGAATAATATTATTTAATGAAGAAAATACTTTTGTAAAGACAGAAGAAGAATTAAGACAAGATCAAATAGAAGTAGCACAACAAATAGAACATGAAAAGAAAGAAGCAGAACAAGTAGAAATTGAAAAAGCAAAAATAAAAAAGATATTATCTGAAGATATTGATGCAAAGGTAATTAATCAGCTAATTGAATTGTATTATAAAGATATGACTAATTGTAATCCTAAAAAAGATTATTTATCATTACCAGTACTTGTTATTGACGATTTAGAAAATATTAGATTGAGATCAATTATAACTAATGAAGCAGATATTAATGGCATGAAAGGTTGCTTTTGTTTTGGATATATTGAAAAAGATTATAATTCGCTACATTTACCAAAAGAAAATTTTTTTGATAGTCCTGATTCTTGTCTTAATGATATGACGATGCTTAGAATTCCAAAAGGTAATTATTCTGATATTGGTGTTGATCAATTAAAGTTAAAATATTATGATTTGTTAAATAAATTAAAATCATTAGTTATAAAGAATGAAGATGATATTACATTAGAAGAGTCAAAAATAATTAAGGAATATTTATTATTATATAGATATTTAGAACGTGAAGAAGCTCAGGCATATCAATCTTTACATAATAATTTCTTTATTTGGTGTTTAGTTAATTCAAGACAAAAATAATTATTATTTAATATAAAGAGTAGCTTGTATAGGATATAAAATAAAATTTGGTAGATATTAATCTACTGAATTTTATTTTTGTTTAATCTTAATTAATTTGTGATAAAAAAATTATATACATCTGTCAATAAGGTTTTACTTATTCAAGTATCTATTTTACAAAACCTAGTGTTTACAAATGTTTGCGAGGTTTTTACCAGACATTTTTATCGTAATTTCTATAGCATTTGTTCCTAATTGACTATCAGAAATCGTGTGATACAATATAGTAGAATATGAAAAAATTATACTTTTTAATGTATTTGTGGCATTGATTTTAGAAATGAAATCGGTGCTTTTTTCATATTCTAAGTCCCCCCCTTTTTTACAGAAATAAAAAGTTGGTACCAAGAATTAATTATATTATTCTGCCCTTAATGTCAAAATATTAAAAAAAATACTTTTAAAAGTGTGTACGATTGTATAACACCCTTATAAAATAAAGAGGTTAAGGTAAACAATTGTATAACGAATTTTATAAATGTAAACACTAATGATTTTATAAATACCTTATAGAATAAGGATAAACTCACTACTAGTGAGTTGTTTGTAAACAGGTTTATCCTGCTTTTATTAAATTTTAATTAAATTATAATATTTGTTTTCAAAATAATAAAAAATAGTACCAAAATTAAGGAAAGGAAGATGAAAAATGAGATCAAATAAAACAGTACAAAAGAAGTTTAGAATAGATACTAATACTGATAAAGTATTTCAAAGAATACTAGCAGCAAAAAAAGAATCAATGCAGTCTGTAATTGAATCTATGCTAAAAGATTATATTTATAATAATCTTAAAATTGTTATTGAAAATAATAAGCAATAATATTTTAATTTATTTAGCCGCTGACAGATTATTTCAAGCGCGATATAATGCGATTGTAAGGCGGTGGAATAATGAAAGAAGATATTTTTAAAGATATTTACAAACGACAAAAAAATAGAAAGAAAGAGTTTTTATATACTGAACTTTTATGTGAAATTATAATGTTGAGATATGAATTTGTGTATGAAAATATTAATAGGAAAGATGTATTAAATGAATTACCTAGTTTGAGGGATTTTACTAAAACGAAAATTGACGAGATTTATGAAAATGCTATTAAATTATTACACATAAAATATAATGTGGAAATTATACAAGACAATCCTTTTGTTTTTAAAGATAATAGAAATATTTAATAAATAAAAAATATACAAATTTAGATAAGAATAGACAAAATACTATTCTTATCTTTTTTTGTTTGAATACAATTTTATAAAGAGTATAAAGAGGGGGAATTATTTGAAAAAAATAATTTATAAGATAAAAAATGAATTTAAAAAAGATGATAATATGACAGAAGAAGAATTAAAACTTCTATTTAATAAAAAACTTTTAAAGGTAATACTTTCTATTGAGAAAAGTGATTATGGGCGCTGTAATTTTTAATTTGACGCGTTATAATTTTGTTATGTTATCAATGAATTCAGTTAAATCAGTAAAGGAGATTGATTTAATGTGAAAAAAATTGTTGAAGCAGCAGAAATTATTATAAGGAGAGTGGTGCTTTATTTAAGACTTTCAAAAGAAGATATTGATAAACCTACAAAAAAAGCTATAAGTGAGAGTATTAAGAATCAAGAACTTATGCTTCGTGAAGAAGCTAGTAAACATCCTGATTGGGAAATAGTTGGGGTATATTGTGATGAGGATTTTTCTGGCGCTGGTACTTATAGGCCTGATTTTGAAAAAGTAATTAATCTTTGTGAAAATGGTGAAGTTGATATTGTTTTATGTAAGAGTCAATCAAGATTTTCAAGAGATATGGAAATCATTGAAAAATATCTTCATAATAAGTTTATTGAATGGGGAGTTCGTTTTGTTAGTTTAGTTGATAATGCTGATACTGATAATAAGGGTAATAAAAAGGCTAGACAAATAAACGCACTTGTTAATGAATGGTATTTAGAAGATTTATCAGATAACATAAAGGCTACTTTTAGAACTAAATGGAAAGCTGGTGAATGTACTTCTTCGTTTGCTAAATATGGACTGATGAAAGATCCAAAAAATAAAAATCATTTGCTTATTGATCCTGTTGCTAGTGAAGTTTTAAGACAAATGGGAAAAATGGTTTTAGTAGGATACGGTCAAGATAAAATTGCTAATATATTAGAAGAAAATAATATTCCAAGTCCATACGAATATAAAGCTATGAATGGTTGTAAATTAAAGATACCAGTTTCAGAAAAAGAAGATAAAACTTCTATCTCAAAAGCTGGTTCTTACATAATTAGAATATCTTTATATAATAGCTATAAACAAATATTACGTGACATAAAATCTGTTTTTATTTTTGGTACTGAAGAAGTAAAAAAATATAATTCAAGGTTTCATATTAGGATTAGGTCAATTAGTGAAGACTTAAAACTATACTATACGATAGATGATACATTAAATAATATTGATAAACTTGATATTAATACTATTGATTTTAATAATGATTTGTGGATAGAGTTAAAAGCTAATGATACTATTCCAGATAATGTAAGATATATGGCTTGTTTTAATGAAGAATTAGATAGATTAATAGAAACTGGTTTTGAAATAGAATTGAAATTAGATGAAAATAGAAAACATGATATTTATAAATTATTTACTAAGTCAGTGGCAATAGATACTGATATGGATTTTTCTTTTGAATATGAAATAAGAAGAAAATATAAATGGAATGGTAGAGTTATTTATAAAATGTTGAGAGATGAAGTTTATAATGGTACTTTAACACAAGGTAAAACAAGAAGAATAAGTTATAAAAATCATAAATGTATTTCAGCAAAAAAACAGCATTGGGTATCGGTAGATAGTGCGCTTGAAAAAGTATTTGATGATGAAAACTGGTTAGCTATTCAAGAAAAATTAAATAAAGCTAGTCGCTCTGGCTCAGATGGAGTTAAGCACATTTTTTGTGGAAAAGCATATTGTGAAGTGTGTGGAAGTATCTTACATAAAAATTCTAGTAGGACTAATAGTAATAGTGAAAAAATTGATTATTTATTATGTAGAGATAAACAAAATAAATGGGCTAATTGTGATAATAGCAAGTCTATTAAGTTGAATGAGTTAAAAAGTTATGTTATACAATCAATTAATAATGTTTTGGAAGAATACTATGATTCTAAAATATTAACTAAATTACACAAAGAAGTTGTTGATAAAGATTTATTTAAAGATAAAATTGAAAGTCTTAATAAAGAAAAAAAGGACATACAAGCTCTTATCAAAAAGAAAAATGGTATATTTCTCGGATTATATGAAGATAGAGCAGAGGGTATTATAGATGATAGTGATTTTACAGCATTACGCAAAAAATATAAAGAAGATGTAGATAAGTTAAATGAAAGAACACTAACAATTGATGATGAATTAAAACTTATAGAAATTAAACAAAATAAATTAAAGAATAAAGATGCTTTATTATCTAAGTATCAACATATAGAAGAACTAACACCACAAATGCTAGATGAGTTTATAGATAAAATACAAGTAGGAAAAGTTAATCCAGTGGATAATACAAGAGAAATAACAATAGTTTGGAACTTTCAAACTTAATAAATTATATGTGTGTGGATAATGTTATTGGAACAGTAGGCCCAGTAGGCCCCGTAGGTCCACCACTAGGTCCCGTAGGTCCGGTAGGTCCCGTAGGTCCTAATAAAAAGCATCCATTAGGTAGTTTGCAAAAACTACTGTGGCAACATCTGTCATTTTCTTTCTTCATTTTATCCTTCCTTTCTAATACTAATATATGTTTTATTTGTCGTGGTGTTTATGTCAAAGACATATTTCTGTTCACTTTACTTTGCCATTTTTTTGTTAATTCTACAGTTTTTTGCCACGTTTTTGGGCCCACAATGCCATTTACTTCATGAACAAATCCTTTCTCTAATACTTTAATTGATTTTTCTGTTATTTCTGTTAGTTTATCAAAGATTCCAGTCAGTTTTACTTCTGGAATATCATAGCTCTTTTCACATATTTTTAATAAATAATTTTGTAGTACTTCCACATCATCTCTGCTCATTCCAAGGGATAAGAATCTACCTGGATAGATTTCATCTTCATATTTTTTGTATTTTTCTGGTAATTTGTTTAATGTTTTTTTATAGATTTCTTGTAGTTTATTCCAAGTTTCTCTATCTACAGCACCGGTCATTTCTCAATTATATTTATTTTGGAAGTTCATTACCATTTCTTTGGTATTTTCCGTATAGATAGAATCAATAGTTAATAGTGGTAACTCATCATCAAAAAAGAAAATTACACCTAAATAATAATGTAATACTTGTACATGGGGACCGATATCACCATGTTTTAAAGTGGTATCGTATTGTATTTGGGCTTCTTCTAATTTAATTCCTTCTGAGTATAAGTCATAAACTTTTTTAACACTGTTATAAATATATTTGATTTTGTACCAGGTAGCTTTATCTATCATACCTGTTTGTGGTAAATTAAATATTTCTTGAAATTTTTTGACACAGGTTTCTGTTTCTACTGTAAAAAATATGTTTACGGAAGTTATTGGTGGTAGAAGAGGATAATTCTTTTTAATTCGATTTAATTCACGTTGTACAATTCTAATTTCTTCTCTAGCATCTCCAATCTTTAGAGTAACTCCGGGATAGGAAGAAATGGGCGCATTAATTTTTGTATCTGTAATTATTTTAATGTCATCTCCATAGTAGTGTTTTAAAATATCTAGAGTGGCTTTTCCTTATAAATAGGGATTAGATTTACATATTGAATCATTCATCGGTTTTTCCCTCGTAGATGGTGAAATTTTTTCCTTGAATTTATTTTTGAATTTTTATTTTAACGTCAGGGACGGGAATAGCCTGATTTGCTAAGTAGATTTGAATTTTTAGAATTTAATAAGTAGGATTTTATTTTAAAAAATTTGATAAATTGAATTTTGTTCTATATTGCATTACCCTTTCTATTATAAGTTGTTGTCCAATGGACAATAGATTAGAAGTTAGATTGTTTAATTCTGTTATTCTGGATACAGTTGTGTTATATTTTTTAGAAATCGAATATAGACTATCATTTTTTTGAACTGTGTATATTATTGTGTTTGATAGTTCTTCTATTTTATCTATTTCTCCATATCAGGCTTCCTGAGTTATTGTTTCATCTTGTTTGGTTTCTATTTTTAAAATTTGACCAATTGATAGTGTAGTAGTTGCTAATGAATTGTCTTTTATAATATCGTTCACAGTAGTATTAAATGCCTTCGCAATACTATATAGACAACAGTATAGTTACTACGCTTTTCTTTCTTTTGTATGTGTTTTAAGACTGCTTCTACAATTAGATGAGCAAATAATCCACAATGATCTTCTGGATCATCAACGTTGAAGTAACAATCAAAAATAATGGTTGGATGATGTTTAGTTCACGGTGGATAAAATGATAGTCTTTTTGCCAATCTGCCGGTAATATTTTCGTTCAGGGGTGGCTACATTTAAAATTCCTTCTTTTAATATTTCATAAATTTCGTTGGCTAGATTTGTTTCATCATACATGGAATAAACAATAAACGTATCTGGGTCATCAAAGTGATCATAAATTGAAAGAATAATGGTTCGTTCTTTGTCAATAATCATATTTGCTATTTTATAAATTCTATCAAAGGGAGTAATTGTTTCATCATCTTTTCTAGTTGTTAAGATGGTAAGAGGGATATCTTCCAATGCTTTTTTAGGTAATTCACAATATATAAGGTGTAATCTTTTTTGTGAAATCCTTTATGGCTATTTCCAAAATCTTCACCACCATGACTGGTATCTAAAATAATGGTATATTTTTCATTCATAGTTGAATCCTTCTTATTTTATTCTATGTTTTTTGACACTATAAAATAACTAGGTATGTTATTATGAGTTAGGTGATTATTATATGAAAAAGATTATTTTTATTCATATCGATAAAGATTTCTGTATGTCTAAAGGTGGGGTTATGAAACAAGCATGGAATACTATTCATAAATTACAAAAAGAAGTTATAGTTTCTGGGGAAATTCTCAGATATATTTCATTGTTTCAAACCAAGGTTTCTTATGCTATTTTTTTCTATTTTTTCATTGTTTTATTGTTTATGGCTTTTATTCTAAACAGCGATTGATAATCACAAGATAGGGTGATAGAATTGCATTTGTCTATGTTTAATGAAGTTGGTACTAAAATAGTGATGCTTAGTGCTGATTCTTTTTGTAAGGAAAAGGCAGATGCTGTTACGTTGTCAAATGGTAAAAATGGTGTTGCATATTATTTAGAAAAATTGATAAAATATAGTAGAGAAGGAGGAATGTAGATTGAGAGAAGAATGGAAAAATTTTAAAGAAGGTAATTGGATGAATGAAG
>JAQXIG010000144.1 GCA_029007685.1 bacterium
ACAACGACCAGTAAGTCTCATGTACTTAAGTGCAGATGTCGTATCGTTCTTATTCATACAGACTTTGATATACCTAATATTAGTAAATACCATCAAAAACAAAAATCGTAATACTATGTTAATCAAAAAAAGAACTTATTCCATTACCCTACTATTAGAAAAAACTGTTTTCTATTTTGGATAAATGTAACTACCCAAGTCCCAGTACTGTAAGCTATCACAGTCATACAAACACTCTGCAATCCATCCCATTTTAACATAATCATCATCCAATGTAGCATAAAAAAAGAAAAATAAACAAGGTGTTTAGATACCTTGATTTTTCAATTTGTCATAAGGAATAATTACTTCAAAATCTCCTGAACTATAAGGGGCTATTTGATAACGTCCAAAAAATAACAATAGTCCAACATCAGAAAAAGCAAATTTAGAAAAATTACTTTTATTCGGTAAAGTTCCATCCATTAACATTTGAATATCTACAATTCCTGGATGATGAATAAGTTCCTCTCTACTACTTTTAGAAGCAATATCCAAAAATTTAGGATAAATACCAATTAAATCATCCACTGTTACTATTTTATTATTTTCAGTATCATAAGTAATAGTCCAAATTTCATGATTAGGATGAGCTCCTCCTACATCTGTTTCAATTTCAAATACATAAGATAAATAGTTTTGATAAGAATAACTATCATACAAAATAGTCAAAGTATAATATTGATTAGCTTGGACCTTAGAATTATCTAAGTAACTTTGAAAATTGGAAATATAGCGACCAATTTGCTGATCAATTTCATGATTAAGACTCTCATAAGATGTACTAGGATAATAAACTTTCATTTTGTAACGGTGTTTTTTATTGATGTCCACTTTCTTTTCTTCTTTTCCAACCGCTATAGAATGCTCACTCAAAAAATAATGATCCTGATTTTTCACCACAATACAAATATTAAACAAAATTAAAAGGGCAATAATAAAGGGGTATTTATACTTGTTTATAATTTTTCTCATATAGTTCACCACTTTATTTTATGCCCCAAAAATAAAATAAGACTAATTTCACAACAATGGTGAAAAAAGTCTAAGTACCCTTCCTAATATTTTTTTATAAAATGGATAATATTTTATATCAGAAACACGGATCTTACGACACTCCTTTAAAGTACTTTGAAAATCATGTTCCACATTTTGAATGACCGAATCCCGATATAAATATACACCACATTCAAAATGCAAATATAAACTTCGATAATCCAAATTAATGGTTCCTACCACTGCTCGCTCAAAATCTGAACTAAAAACCTTAGCATGACAAAAGCCGGGTAAGTATTCATAAATTTCAATACTATTTTCCATTAATTCTTTATAATAACTTTTCCCTAAACAATTTACCATTTTTTTATCAGGAATATGTGGCATGATAATTTGGATCTTAACTCCTCTTTTCGCTGTAAAAATTAAAGTATTTAAAAGTTCATGATCAAGTACTAAATAAGGCGTAATAATATGCACAAATTGAGTAGCCGAATTCAGAATATGTAAATACACATTTTTCGCAATTTCTTCTGGATGATATGGAGAATCCCCGAAAGGAACAATTGTCCCTGTACAATCTGCCTGTCTTACAATATCTCCAAATAAATAGTCTTCATAAGAACTATGATCTGCTACACCCAAATTCCACATTTCAAAAAATAATAATGTAAAACGATCGACCGCCGGACCAATCAACTTGATTCCACAATCTTTCCAATATCCAAAACGCTGTTTTCTATTAATATAATCATCGCCTATGTTAATACCACCTGTATAAGCAATCTTACCATCAATAATACAAATTTTACGATGATCTCGATGATTTTGATAAAGAGAAAAAATGGGCTTAATTGGAAAAAATACTTTACATAAAATTCCATATTCAGTCATTTTTTTAGAAAATTGATCGGCATAGCAAGCAATGGAACCAATTCCATCATATAAAATTCTAATCTCTATACCCTCTTTTACTTTTTGTTTTAAAACTGTCAAAAGTGTATTCCACATAACCCCATCTTCAATAATAAAAAATTCTAGAAATATGTATTTTTTAGCTTGGCGAATTTCTAACATCAAATCATTAAAAAAGGTTATTCCATCAGAAAAGTATTCAGCTTTTGTCTTTTGATAGCAAGGAAAATATCCAAATTTACTCATATAATGAAAAAAGGTATGGTCAGAAGTAGCAGTAAAATCCAAGGAAGAATCTAAATATCTTAAAATATCATGATGGCCTTTTGCAATTTCGCTACTAATTTTCTTTTTAATAAAAGGAATATGAGTAAGGAAATAAAAGATCACTCCAAATATCGGCAAAAAAAACAATAAACAAAGCCAGGAAATCTTATACGAAGGATTCTGATTTTGGTTTAAAATATAAAGGGAAAAGAGCAAACTAAGAAGATAGGATAGAAAAAAAAGAAAGAGAAAATATTGTCGAAAAAAATAAAGAAAAAATCCGACAAGAAAAATTTGAAATAATAAGGAAATAACAACTAAAGTTAGCGGGTGAAATATTATCCGAAAAAGAATTTTAACAATTTTCATAATTCCTCCTCATCGTAATATTTACTATCTTTTTTATTATATCCAAGTGTAAAATGAATATTCATGATTGCAGAAATTAAAATATATGATATAATACAAATATGCCGATTTAGTTTAGTGGTAAAACAGGCCCTTGGTAAGGGTCAGAGGCCAGTTCAATTCTGGCATTCGGCACCATTGGTGAATCTGTTCGAACTATTCGAACTTTGATATACAGAATCAATCAGAAATGATTGATTTTTTCGTTTTTAGAAAAAATCATAGAAAGGTGGTATCTATGATTAAGTTTATTAAAAAAAAAATTAGAGATTGAAGAATCTTTAAAACAACGAATAATGATTATATGTGATTTTTGTAATACTACATCAACTATAATAAATGGAAGTATTAGAAAGATAGGTTCAGATATGAAAATGGATACATATAATCCAGGTGTTATATATGTAAAAGAAGATAATGGAACATTACTGAAAAATGATGATGATGCATTTAAATATATACCAGCTGAATGTGATTGTAATGTTGTTTATAGTAAGGAACCTATCTTTGTAGAGATTAAACCTGCTCCTTACTATGAATATGAAGAAACTGAAGAAGTTTCTTCAAAATAAAATGTGGCAATAACATTTTATAAAACGGATTCTAAGGTGTCCTTAGCCCACTGGTAATTTTGGTTATGCCAAAATACCTAGGGGTTATACATTTTGGATGAACCTAAAATGAACTATAAAAAGAAAGAAAATTTTATGAAAAAAGAATTTTATAATATTAAATATGGCAAATGTAATTTATTAGATAAGGAGAATAATTTATATTTATTATATACTGAAAAATGTGATAACTGGTTTACTATGTTTAAACAATCTTGTCTTTCAAATAAACAGAGGTTAGTTTCGATTCCTATTTTTGTTTGTTTGAAAAGAGTGAATTCGCTATGCTAATCATAACAAAAAAATTAGATATAGATGAGGAGTTAGAAATAAAAGTTCATAACATACTTACATTTAATTGCATTAAATCAAAAATAGAAAGTGGCAACATTATTAGTTTAATCAATCTAACTTTAACTTACATAGCCACATAAACTTGTAATAAATGAAACTACTTATCTTTTCTATCATGAGCGATGGTCTTTATATTTATGATTTAAGTAACTCTATTTCTTTCAAGGAATGAGAGAATTATATCAAATTTACTAGATAAATACGAATGGAATACTAAATTGAAGCGATTTCGTTTATTTATAGTGTGGCAAAATAAGGCAAAATGTTTCATTTTTGAAAAGGAGAAATGAATATTGAAGAAAAAGGATATAGTAAATTGCCATATCCATACAGAAAATCAAGCACGTGATGGCTATTTTCTACCTAAACGACAAGAGAAACTAAAAGATTTATGCAAATAGCAGGGTTATCATATTTCTGGTATTCATGAAGATGCAAGAATATCTGATTGGAACATAGACACAATTTCAAAAGAATAACATGATCGAAGATTTCTTGTATTTTCCTATGTGAAATATACATATACATTACTAAGGAGGAAAAAATGAATCAAAATGAGTATATAAGATTATCATTAGAACTGCATTTATTTTTTGATCGTATCATGAAAGAACACAGTTTATTTCTAGAAACTGCTTTTATGGAAAAAGATAATGAGTTAAAAGCAACGGCTAACAATTTTCAAAAAATATTTTCTAATATCTTAGAAAGTGTGCTAATACTAGCAGACGGAAATATTAGCGATGAGATAATACAATCTAATGAATTTGTAACAAACCATACCCTAGAGGCAGAAAGGAAAACGAGTAGTTTATCAGGAGTAAATATTAACACCAACATTACGACAAGAGAATTAGATTTAAAGAGTGGTCAAATAGAAGTAACAGAAGAACTCATGAATAGAATTAGTTCTATTAATCAACAAACACTACCTACTATTCAAAATCTAATCCAATTTAAACATAATATTCTAAACCAAGTACTATCGTGTCATATGTATACGACAAATTACCCATTACTAATCTCGCATATCATGAATGAGGCAAAAATGTACCATAATTTATTAACTAAAGTTGAAAATAGACAACCATTTACAGAAAACTATATATATGAACAAGAATTATTTTGGAATAACATTATGAAAGAACACGCTGAATTCATCAGAGGACTATTAGATCCTAGTGAAAAAAATTTAATTCAAACTGCCGATCGATATGTAGAAGAATATGAAACGATCATCAATAACTATGGTAATAATTATCTAAGCTCCATCAATACTAGTTTACAAGAAACCATTAGATTTAGAAATTTCAAGATGACAGGAGAAGAAGGAATTTTGAACTGTCAAGTGAAAAGTATCATTATTCCTTTATTAGCAGATCATGTAGTAAGAGAAGCTAATCATTTTATCAGAATTTTAAGAAATAGTTCTCGTGTCTAAAATAATTTCTTTTATGTATCGTAAGCAAAAAATATTAGAACATTAAAATAATGAACTAGTATTTTTATTTGATTCATTTTTTATGTTTATCATGAAAGATTTGGGGCGTATCTTCAAACTATCATTTTCACTTTTTTCTCTTTTATCATTAGTAGAAAAGTCATCAACATAAAATAATTTTTGATACATACAATGGAAATTCAAAACATTACATTCACAAAATTCAATAATAAAGTTCACTTCGAAAAACCATCGAAAAGTCGTTTTGTTTTACTGGTAGTCCTTTCTGATTCTTTATTATAAATATTTTTAAACACAACATTGCTATTTTTCTTTTGAAATTCACGATTTAAATATTCATAATAAGTTCCTGGTGTAATTAACCCATTCATTTTTAAAATATCACTACCACTTTTCCCAATAATACTATCTGCTAATAAACAACAATTAACACCAAGTGCAAAATACTTCTTAAATTTACCCGATTTAAATTTATAAAAGCTAGCTTTTGTAGCTTGATACAGACAGCTAGCATAATCTTTAAACTGAAGTGATTCATTTTTTTGATCACACTTTTTAGCAGAAACAATAGGTGGATTCCATTCATACATATTCGAAAATAATTGGTCAATGTATTTTCGAATTTCTCTCTTTTGAAGATCTGTTAGCTTGATTCCAAATCCAAAAATCGTTTTCTGACTGTGCTCAACACAAAATGGAATATACTTCTCTTTATTCGTAACAAATACCACCCCATCTCCTACTGTTCTAAAAAAAGTAACCGAAGAATCATCATAATTCCCATAAGAAATAACTCGATCATCAAAACAAATATCAACATGACCTAATCGATTAAAACCTCTCATTGAAACATGCACAAAAATTTCCATATCAAATTCAGAATTATGATATCTACAATTTTTACTAAGTGAAGAATATTCCTCTTTATCTATGAAATAGTTAATTTCATTTAATACTTGGTACGGAATAATCGCGTCTAAAATAACAGGCAACGTAACACGAAATCTGCGCTTAATTTTATTCTTCGTTTTTCTAGAAATTAAGCTACTAACAAAATCAATAATAAAGTTAAATCCTAATAAAAGAATATAAACCCCAATAACGACTAACATCGTAGAAACATTTTTCAGTGGTGAAAATAGTAAAGGAATGGCTACGATAAAATATACAATAGCCAAAAATAACTCTTTAATTCTTCCATAACTTTTATTCGTTAATAATAACACATAAGTAATACTTTTAATCATTCCATTCAAAATTAAATAAAATGCAAAAAACATTGGTACAATTGACATCGGAATTTTAGGAAAAAAAGAAAAAAACAAGCAAAAAATTAGGTGAAAAAAACTTCTAGTAAAGGTAAGCTTCCTTTCGATTCGTTTTTGTTTTAATAAGAAGTAACGTAAAAATTGAATAATCCCCAAACAAAGATTAACAATCAAAAACAACTCTACAACATTAAAATACAATTGATCTTGGCCAATAATCATCAAACTTCCAATGAGCAATAATAAAACACCTGCAATTAAAGAACTACTGGAAGTATAAAATCGATCGCTCCTTAACATAAACTCACTTCTTTCACTCTTATTTTAACATAAAAGGTTAAAAAAACGAAGAATGCTAAACCATACTAAACAGTTTCTTCGTTTTTAAATAAAATAATTTGGGATATTTCGCCAAACGATCTATCCCGATATATTTAGGAAGCTCAGAAGGTTTAGTAAAAACCTCCAAAGAAACATATTTATCTGCTAATGTAACAATCCAACCTTCATAATACTTGGGTGGTATAATGGTAAGTGGAAACATGTGTCGATGTATACTATCTAAAACTGTATCATTTACTTTACTAGGAAAAAAATGATTTGCGTTAATGGAAGCAATTTTCCCATGACGAAAACCATGTAATGACCCCTTACTATCTCGCCAAGGAGTTAAATAAAAATCGTGTAGTAAAGCACCAATCACAACATCCTCAATAGAAATAGGAATATATTTAGCTAAAAATTTTGCCATTTTATAGGCAACTAACGAAACTCGAATAGAGTGCTCATAAACTGAATCTTGATGATGTAGAAAAGTTTTACGCCTCTGAAACTCACTATTTCTTAAAATATCTTTTGCATACTGATAATACTCTTTATTTTGATAGATTTGATTGTACATAAAATCACCATAATTATTATATCAATATTTTATGAAAATAGAAGAAAAAAGTTTACAAATTTGTAAACTTAGCATGTACTACTACAAGATATTACTTTTAACATCTTACTGGTTAAAAGCTCAAGTAATTCTTGATGTTGATCATCGGTTAAAGAAACATTAGGATCCTCTTGTGAGTCTAAAGTTCCAATATGAGAATCTACAATCTTTCCATCTTTTACAAATACTACAGTTGGAAAATACAAACGCTTAATCGAATCATCATTTAATCCCTCATATTCTCCTAAAACAGAATTCAACTTTTCGACTAATTGATAATATTCTTCTGTTCCATCTTTCTCTACTACAACTTTACCATTATCATTCAAGGATTTTTGATCACGATCAGACCTATTGTTTAAATAATAGAGTGTATCTAAACCAGCATCGGTAGCAGCCTCCAATAAAACAGGAACTAAATTACGACACCAAGGGCATTCTGGAAAACCAAAATAAATCACTCCACTCTTTCCCTCTAAGATAGAAAACACCTCTTCATAAGAAGAATAATGAATTACATTCTCATCGTCAATTTCAACTTCTAGATAAGTGCCACCATAAGAATTATTTTTTCCATTTAAACTTTCATATTCCTTCTCAAATCTTTCAGAATTAGAACTTACGCTATCACGTGAGTTCCTTCCCTCATAAAACCAATAAAGTCCACAACCTATTAAGATGACTAAAACAACTACACATTCAATAATCAAAAAAGTTAGCTTTTTTCTAGAACCTTCCCCTTCAATTTGAGCTTCATGGATTACTTCATTCTCTCTTCTTCGGATAATATCTTTTCTATTTGCCATAACAACCTCCAATACTATATTACAAAATTTATCACTTTTAGTCTACAGAATCTGATATAAATCTTTCATTTGTTTCCGATTTTCTTTTGTATAACCAATCAATATCTTGGTATTTTTTTCTACGATCATAGAAATAATTTCTTCTAATAACGCTTTTCGTTTTTGAGAGGAACTATGAATGGATAATAAAATATGTTTCTTCTTATTCTTTGTATATACAATAATACTCTGATTAGTAGTAATACCATATTGTGTTAATTGATAAAGATAAATCCATACAATATCAGAGTAACGAATAATTCGCAATCCACTATTTAAATCAATGATATAATGATCAGTCAAATAAAAATTTAGATCAGCCTTCTCAAAAACTACATTTTCTTGGAGTTCTTGCTCGATCAATTTCCATTCTTCTGCACTATAAGAATAAACAATCTTTCTAATTTGAGAAGATCCTTTAAAATAAGAGATCGTCATAATAATGCTGAGGGCAAAACAAACGCCACCCATTCCCAATAACAGATAGTTACTTCTATTTACCTTAGTGGTATCTAAATAGACTTTTCCTACATAATCCGCATAATTATCTAAAGTTAAAAATTCGTACCCTATTTCACGATTATAAGCTTCTATCATCAGATCAATCACCTCACCAGATAATTGCTTCGTATATCCTTGAATTTTAATAGGATGAGCTGAAATATCAGTACGATTTAAAGTACGAAAAGTATCAGTATCTAAATAACCAACATACATATAATCATCGTCCATTAAAAAATAATATTTACTGGTATTTTTACGAGCTGAATATTGAGCAAATACCACTGGAATTTCAGATACTTCCACTTCCACTAAAATATTCTCTTCCATTTCTTCGCCTACAATTACATCATGAAAAGGATAAATCTCTGTCAACTGTTTTGTATGGATGATATAATGACTAAGAAAAAACATAATCGAAACAATAAGAAATAAGAATGGTAGTATTAATTTTTTTTTATGTTTTTGAATCAACTCCTGGATCTGATCAGATTCTATTTTCATAATGACCTCCACTAAAAATATAATAACACATTTCTAGCAAGAAACAAATAACAAACAAACAAAATCAAAAACGGATCTTAACTCTGATTAAATTCTACAATCGTATCATAAATGTCCAACACATCTTGAATCATATCGGAATTTAAGTAATAATCTTTCACTATATCTCTAATTTTATGTTTAGAATTCTTAATATTAGCATCCAAAGTATGAAGTTTTTTTATAGCTAATTGAATACTCTCCTCATCCGATAACTCATGACTGGAAATGATCTGCATAATTCCCATTTTAGTTTCTTTTCCTTGAAATCGATAAATAATACGGTCAATTTTTCTAAAGAAATCTGGTCGATGGTAATTTTCATATATCATCATCGCATACACAAGAGGAACTAAATTTTTATTCTTACATTTTACAACATTCAAATATTGATGTTTTAATTTAGCATAATTAACAAGTACGTATTTTCTCTTACGACTGATAAATGAGGCTTGCTCAAAAGTAAAATTAATTTGAAGCTGTCCCTTAAAAGTAATATACAAAAACCAAATAATAAAAATCCAAATTGCCATTCTCATTTCACTAGCTGTTAAAAAAACACAATCCACTTGAGAAATAAACACTCGATTAATAAAATAACCACCAATTATAGAAATACTATAGATTTGAGCATAAAGCCTTCCGGAATGAAACTCTTCTCTTTTTAAAATTACTTTATCATAATACAAATGAATCACCGCTTCCAATACAATCACTACATAAAGATAATCCGTAATCCGATCATAGCCAATACTCTTAAAAATTCCCGCCAAAACTACGATATAAATAATAGGTAAAACAGCATAAATACTATAGTTTTCATTCTCCTTTAGATAAAAATAATGTAAAAGAAAGAATAAAGATAATCCCAATATAAAGTATAATACAATATGTTCTAAATCCATAAAAAATCCCCCTGAAGTTATCGATATTATACCTCAGTAAGAGTAAAAACGCAATAATAGGAATCCATTACTTTCATAGCCAAAAGGAAATTATTTAAATAAAAGCATATATAATTTAGCTCCTATAATCTGACTAATAGGAGCTCGATACAAAAATCTCGGATGTGGAGAAACACAAGCAGTAACTATTTTTCGGATAATACTGTCAAGTTTCTTTTTACTAAACACATTAAAAAATAGTTTTTGATAGTGATCAATATCATGATATGATAAACCAAAAAAATGATCATGACAAATTGGTTTATTGTTAATCATCCATTCGTTAAATCCTGTTTGGTAAATACCAGGTTCAATCAAACATACTGTCAAATCACTTTGAATCAAAGAAAGTTCTTGTTTAAGAGTATACATCAAAGTAATTAATGACGACTTCGTAGCACAATAACTTCCCATAAAAGGAAGTGGAATAATACCAGCCATACTAGAAACAACTAGGCATCTACCCTTCTTTTTTCTTAAAAATAAACTAGCGGCATATTCCTGTATCATTTCTATAGTCGAAAATACATTAATTTCGAAATTTTTTCGTAATTGATCAACTGGCAAATCCATAATAGAACCACCTATCCCAATCGCAGCATTATTAATAAGGCAATCAACATTTAAATCATGTATTTTTCGGCGATCACTAGGATTGCTTATATCCAAAACAAAACATTGCACGGGGTTTCTAAAAGAATAAGAAGAAAGTTTTTCATGTAGGGGTTCTAACTCATATTCATAATGAACTGTTAAATAAACAAAATGTCCCATTTCCGCCAATTTTTTACCAACTTGAAAACCGATACCACTAGCTGCACCAGTAATTAAGACGATCATATTCACTACCTCCATACTATTAATATGAACAAAAAATAGATTTCCAGTTACGAAATCTATTTTTTCATGAATACGGACTCAATAAATCCTTTTTTTCTTAATAATGATTTAATATGCAACTCTGGATGCACAAACTTTAAAGCTGTAGTAAATAATGAATAAGTGGACCCAAACCCAAGGCGATATTTTTTCTTATCATAAGTAGCATCAATCAAAACGACTGGAATACCAACCGAAAAATCAACAATTTGCTTACTACCATCTTGGACTAGGAGATCCTTTTTCAGTCCAAATAATGATGAAATTAAGAGTGGATACTGTCCACTACACAACTCTGCAATCATTCCCATATTTTCATCGATTTTTCTCAACTTTTCTTTTAAAGTATTCTCATCCTCTATCTGATCAATCCTATGATCGATAATAATGATTTGATAATTGGGATCATTTAAAAGCATATTCATTTGGTCTCTATTAAATAAAATACCATTATCAGTCAAAACATATTTAATATGATTATCACTAACATTAGAAAGTCCATTACACATATAATTAATAGTTGGAAGAGAGTCTTTAGCTGTTAGGATCAAAGAAGTTGTCCCAGTTTGTGCACAAGCTTTCGCAATACTAATATCAGAGGTAACATTATCATATAAATAAACCGTATCTTCTGTATTGGCTAAGGGAAATAAGGAATAATATGTAATCTTTTGGCTATTAATAGGATTCGCAATATAAATAGAGGGTTTAGAAAGTGAATGAATAAATCTAGAACAGTCATAATTTTGAAAATTCATAAAAAATAATAAATCATTCTCCCCGATTAAAAAACCGTTATTCACATAGAAAGCTTTTGCTTTATTTGGAGGAATACCCATGGAACTTAACGAATTAAATTTAACATCAATCTCTTTCCATTTTTCTCCAATTCCATTATAAAACATACGAATGAAGTCGTTTAATTCATTAATCATAGCTTCATTTTCAAACAGTTCTATTCCCAAAATAAAGCCAACTACAACATTAGAAGGCAATTCATATTGAAATCTAGCAATCATCTTTCTAACATTAGCATATTGACTAGTATCTTTCTGTGTCATCACAAAATGAAGATAAAATTTTTTTTGATGTTCCTTATCTAATAACGCTAACATTTGCTTAATAGAATCAAAGGTTTTATATTCTTCTACAAAGCAAAAAAAATGAATATTTCCTTGACATTGAAATACACTTTGATGAAATTGATTAAATTTAGGGTTTTTAGTCATAAGATTACTTTCTAAAATATTTTCAATGTGTGGATAAGACAAAGGCTGTAAAGTATCGATACTAAATAACTGATAACCTTTCTCATAATCTGAAGCAGAACTAGATATTGAAGTAAAAAAATGTTCTCTGATAAAGCGATCTAAATTTGGCATTAATTCACTACTATAAATATTGTAAGAGTTCTTTTGTTCAATCCCCATTCCATTCATTAAAAATAAAACTGTTTTTTTCATGTCCCCTCCATTATTCTTCTATATTAATACTAAAAATATTTTATTATTAATCCACAGCAAAGTCAATAACGAAAACAGAAAAAAATTGGTTTGAAGCAAATATAAAATACTATAATTTTTTAATAAATTCAGATGCAATATAGAGGAGATATTCCCATGGATCAGATGGATAGAACGCTCACCTGCTAAGATTCACTTTTTAAATATAAAAATACTTATAAATAAAAGCTAAAAAAATTTCGGATGAAATAAGTGCAGCAAAAAGTATGATTTTTTTCACATTTTTAAATTTACAAAAAAAACAACAAGATATAGAAGATTGGGTTGTAAATTCAAAAATCTAGTATTGGATCAACATCCTTCTTAATAAGACAATCATCTTATTTTTATTATATTTTATTAATAGAGTCAAGGAAAGAATAATAAATGAATTGAGTAATTGAGTGGGGAAATATTAGATAAAATCTTAAAAATATTTTATAATTAATTTGTACTTGTTAGTTGTCCTCGTAGCTCAGTTGGATAGAGCACAATCCTCCTAACTATTTTTCTATCTGATGCCTTACTTTTTAATCAACAACAAGTTTTTCAATATCTTGTTGTTGGTTCTAAATCTATGATTTATCTATTTCTTCCTTTATATGAACTGTCTTGTTTATAAGAGTATAATCTAGCAAATTTTATAAGAAGTCTATATTTCAAAGGTTCGTTTTCTAATACATCAAACAACTTCTTAACTTGACCTTCATCATAGAACTTTTTCTCTTTGTGTTCTTTCTTAGGTTTAGTTGCCTTAAGGTTTGGATTCTTATCCATGATTTCCCATCTGATTGCTTGGTTAAGCATAACATTGATAAGTTTCTAATATCCATATTGAGAATGATATCCCAGTTGTCTTCCACCAACACTACTTGACAAAGAACCTACATAGTGCTAATCGAGTTCTATTTTATTACCAACTTATCTCTTATAGCACCAACGACAAAACCGCATGTGCCATATAGACACATATGCTAACGTATTATTATCACTATATTAAACAAGTTACCTTTCTTCATAAATACATATCCAATCAAGTTCTGAAACAATTATATTACTAATTTCTCTAAATTGCAAATCTCTATTCTGTAGTTCACTTAATAGTTATCTACTATTATATAAAAAATAAATCTTATATAATATACTCTATATAGAAAAATCTCAATAAGATATCAAAGATATAACATCTATTCTTGGAATTGTAGGTCCATAATAGAACGACAAATCCAAGCACTCATTAACTCTGTTTAGTCCTTGCAAAAAAGATAGTTTAACTTAATATAATGAGTGCCGAAGGAAGTGCCATAAGCAAAATCATGTTATATCAAGTTGTATCATTTTATATCACTTTTTTAAAAATGAAAAAATGCTCTAATTCCCAAAAAATCAAAGCATTTTTAATATCATCTGGCGTCCTCGGAGAGACTCGAACTCTCGCAAAACCGGCCTTAGGAGGGCCGTGCTCTATCCAACTGAGCTACGAGGACAAATAATAAGTATAAATTAATTATAACATATTTTCGATAATTTTGATTATTTAAGTTGTATTTTCCAAATTTTTTTGTATTTATTCAATTGTAAAAGTAAATTCCATGATTAAGTAGACTTTAAGCTTGCGAAAAATTAGATGGAATTTAACTTTTCATAATATTATAATAACTCCTTGATGATGTTTATATATTTGAAAATAGTTTTTATTTATGTGTAAAAATAAGAATCTATCTTTAGATGATAGATTAATCATAGAACGTGAACTTAGTTTAGGTAAATAATTTAAATATATTGGTAAATTAATAAATAAAGATTGTACCACTATTTCTAAGGAAGTTAGAAAACATTATAAAATTAAAAATTCTGGTGGATATAAGTCGTGTTTTTAATAATTGTATTTATAGAAATGATTGTAAAAGAACTTCATCATGTAATAATTGCCATCAATCTAAAAACAGATTATGTCGTTATCGTCTTTCTTGTAAAAAATATATGTTCTAATTATAAAGAAGAAATAGATAATTTAAATAATATTTTAGTTCCTTTACAATCAGTCTATTCATCAAGCTATTATTAATAATAAAAATAAGATTATGCACAGTAATAAAACCATTTATAAATTAATTGATTTAGGCTTATTAGAAGCAAGAAATATTGACTTACCTAGAAAAGGCAGATTTTAGAGAAAGAAGAAAAGAAATAATTATTTATAAAGTTGATAGGTATTGTTTAGAAAGTAGAACGTATGAAGATTTTATAAATTATATAAAGGATAATCCAGATACTCCTATTGTCCAAATGGAGACTGTTATAGGAAGAAAAGGTGGTAAAGTTTTACGTAATATTCATGTTGTTAATACATTCTTTATGTTGGCGCTTATTCGAGAACACAATGATTCTCAATTTGTCATTGACATTTTTAATAATATTCAACCTATTTTAGGTATTGAAAAATTTAAAGAGTTATTTATTGTAATATTAACAGATAACGGAAGTGAATTTTCTCATCCTAGTGAAATTGAATTCGATATGGAAACAAGTGAACAAAGAACAAAAATATTTTATTGTCATACTTCTAGTCCTTTTGAAAAAGGATCATGTGAGGTTAATCATGAATTATTAAAAAGAATTCTACCTAAAGATACTTCTTTTGATGATTTAACTCAAGAGAATATTAATATAATCATATTCCATATCAATTCTTATAAAAGAAAAAAACTGAACAATGTATCACCAATTACAATGTTCAGTATTATCTACGATAAAGATACCTTAGATAAATTAGTTATTCGATAAAATGAACCTAATAAAGTCAGTTTATACCCATCTATTTTAAAAAAATAAACTAGCTGAATAAGCACCACCGTTTAATACAAATACTCCTGTCTAGAGGTGGAATGATAAATTGCAAAAAAATTTCATTCGTTCACCATTGATTTATAGCATGGGGTTTTATTTGATGTTTCCTAAGTGGGATTCACATCACTTTAACAGTAGTCTTTTTTTGTTTTGTTCATGCAATTGAATACACAAATTACTCATAGCTTCTACCTGTTTTGAAGAAAATTGAAAAGCAATATATTCGGCATTTTCTTCTGAAAGATTGATAATGGATCTTAGCCGACCACTGCCTTGCAACGCGCTTAACAACCCAAACGTATATGCTGTATTAAATGCAATACTTAAATCTACATAACTATTCTCCATCAAAATTTTATCCTCTTTTTTGACAATATCTTCAAACAAAAAATAATATTGCGAATTATCATAAAATTGATACAAATCTTTTTCCAATTGATGATTTTCAAAGATTAAACTTTGTCCTTGAAGAACCATAGTAGAAACCCACAGTCTCAAAAAACCATAATCAGAAATATTTGCTTTTTCACACCTTATTCTCATAAAAAACATTTCCTTCCCAAGCAAAGATAGTACATAATATTTATAATACTACTTCTTATTTTACCTTTTTTAGCTTCATATTCCAATGATTTTCTATATGTTTATTGTGCCTCGCTTTTCGAATGTTAGTTTTTCTCTTTGTCTACTTTTGTTGTATCGCGTTATTAAGGAAGATTTTGTAAAAGTAATAGAAATTTTAGTAATTCAAGGAGAAGCGATTCAAACAAAATAAGAAAAGTAACAAAAATTAGTGATCATCCAATCACCAATTTTTGACTATCTAATATAATTAAGTAGGAAAATCATCATAAAAGATACTGCTGTTGATAATTGCTTCCGAACAACATAAGTTTTTTCATAAACTGCAATGGCATCATCAATAATATTGACCATCCAACTCTCAAAATACTTAGGAAGTTTAAATGAAAACGGAAACATGTGAGTTAATATAATATCTTCTTCTATTTTTGATAACTCAAAATGCTTTTTTGCATTTTCTAATGCATATTCTGGATGTTTCACTAGATTAATCGTTTTTTGCTTGTAACTTAGATTTCCATTATCTTCAAAAAAGAAATCGTGAAGTAAAGCGGCACGTGCTATTTTCTGATAATCCATCTTCAAAAAACGTCCTACTTTATAAGACCAATAAGATACTCTAACAGAATGATCATAGCGATTACTTCCATGATGTGTAATATATGCTAGCTTAAGAAATTCCTTATGTTCTAATATATCATCAACCAAATTGGTATAATCTATACTGTTCAGATGACTATTCATCATTATCCACCTCTAATTAAAATTTATTATTGTACACTCGTAAATAATACCATATATAATGAAATATTTCAACAAAAAAGGAGGTTTTCCCCTCCTAATCTATATAAAGCGCTTATAAATAAAGCGTCTTAATATATATTATGGAGAAAAATACGAAAAAGTTACTTTTTTTCTAAAATTTATCATAGTATTTTCATGGAGACTAGTGAAATACATAATCATTTATTCATCGGATTGTCTTTCTATGACATTATGATGAGAATATTAATTACGGTTATTTAAACCAACTGATATCAAAGTATAGTGATGGAAATTTCTTAGAAAAAACTGACTCATACTAGTAACTGATTCATGATGCACTTTAACAAATCCATAGTAGTAAGTTGATGATATCCAATAAAAATGTCCTGTTTTTTAGAAAAATCTCCCATCAAAAGCATATTAAATGAATCCATTTTCTTCGATAAAACAATACTATTATTATCCAGACTGTTTTATCAGTCTTTCACCAACAAATCTGCTCTTTTTAAACAAAATAAATACTCTATGTTATCTATTCCTATTACATTTATTATTTTATTTTTTTCTTCTTCGTTATATTTTAAATCATTATATACATGATCTGATAATAATATTTCTACTAAATCAATATAATTCATAAAATAGCCTCCTTTATTTCGTTATCATAATTCATATTAATACCTTTCTATGGACTACATGGTCTTATTTTATATTCATTCTTATCAGATTAATTTCTATACTTACATCGTGAATTGTAACTCCTTATTTTAAAAGAAAAAAAGACTATTCTTTAACCGTCAACATTTTTCTAATATCTTATTTATTTAAAGTAGATTTTGACTTTATTGAAAAAATTTCATAAGGCAAATTTTCTAAAGTTAGAACAAAAGATTTTTCTCTACCAACCAAATAATTTATATAATCCTCAGGTAAAATAACCCATTTTTTATCATCTATTATTTCCACATTTCCTTGGTTAAAAAAATTAGCAGTTTCTATATCATAATCGAAATATTCTTCAATTATTCCTCGCCCAACAATAACGCTAGTAATATCATCAAAACTATATGTTTTCTGTTCGTCATCATACACTAGATTCAATTGGTGATTTACTTGTGTACCATCATCGCAAATTACACAATAAGCTGTTATACCTACTTCTTCCAATAGTAATTTATAGTATTGACTTATTGCATTACAAATTCCTATTTTTTTATCAATAACATTTGATAATTCTAGAAATGGATTTCTAGAAATATTTTTTTTACCTTCATGAAATTGTCGTATGTTATTCAGCATTTCATAGTCATATGATAAATGATTGCATAGATACTCAAATATCATTTTTCTCTTTTCATAGTTACTTAAATTTTCAAAATCACAATTATAAAATATTTTTTTTAATATATTTTGTAATTTCATCCTAATTTTATCCCAATCAACTTTTTCCATATATTTCACATCTCCATTCTCTTTTTGAATTTATAATTTATTATTGTCTTTAATATGTATTATACCATATTTTTTGAATTTAACAGACCTTAGATAATCATACAATAGTACATTTATTAGATAGTTTCTTTCCTTTTTCTTGTTTTAATAATTTATGATAGATTTCAAAAACAAAATCATCTTGTAATGTTAATCCATTCAAATTATTCTTAACATATTTACCATTACAACAAGGTGAAAAACAAATACAATGAAATTTTTGTTTTCCATCTATAATCTCATCTAATGGTTTAACACACCATAATTTAAAAATATTATCAACATATTCAACAGTTAGATAACTAACTGATTTAATGCTCCATTCATCATCAGGATTGTAATAACAGTCACTATACCAAACTATTATATTATCTTGTTGAAAGCTCCGTAAAATTTCATCATTAGAGAATGTATATTGTTGATTCATTAAATACATTAAACACTCAAACAATTCCATATCTTCATTTACAGTAATCACATTTTCGTATTCCCTCGATATTATTCTATTATCACTACAATACTCTATAACATATTTGTTATCTTTCTTACAAATAATTATTCCGATAGTCTTATCTTGATTAACTTTCTTTAAATTATTATCTAGATAATTCATATATACTTTTATCTTACCTATATGTTCTTCCCTAAGTTCAGTTACTTTAAGTTCTACAATTACATAACAATTAAATTCTATATTAAAAAGGAGTAAATCAATATAATTGTATTTATCTCCTAATTTAATTTTATGTTCACTTCCAATAAATGAAAAGAACTACCAAGTTCTTTCAGAAATGATTCTATATCCTATAATATTAGTTTTCGTAATATCTTTTCTGAGATTTCAGTATAATTATTACTATTTTTAATTAATACAGGATCCTTAACAAAATCTACTACTTTTGATTCTTGAACTGAGATTAACTTGTTTTTAGTTTTTTCATCTAAACATTCATACTCTTTCGTTTTGATTTTATATCTTAAATCATTTCTACTTAAATTTTGTTCTATAGAAATATTTAAATAATATATTAATTCATTTTCATCTTTTATTGGTAACAATTCAGTATATCGCCATTGGTGACACTTCTTCATTACTAAACACATTATAAAATTGTTTCATTCTAAATAATGCTCTTCTATTATATTTTTTACCAACTTCAATAACTAATTTTTTAG
>JAQXIG010000145.1 GCA_029007685.1 bacterium
ATCTTTATCGCTATTTGCGAGAAAATTCATCGTGGTATAAAGAATTGAATCGTTATGATGATGCGATTAAAAGGTTAGAAGAGGAGATGAAAGCAGTTTATAAATTGAATCCTATTGATAAAATTGATCAAATTAGTCAAAAAATAGAGATGCTTCGAACTTTTATGGATTTGATGAATTAGTAAAAATTTGATATCATTGTAGTATGTAGTACTTTAGGAGGATATTATGTATCGAGGTAATATTTTGATAGGGACTGTGGTACAACTTTATCGAATTCAAGAAGAAAAGAAACTCGGAAATATTATTTTTACTAAAAATGTGAAAGGTTCTTGGTTAAAAAGAGAAGAACATGCTGTAGATTGTTTATCGAATTGTGAATTTGCCTATTTTAAAGATGGTATTTTGTCTCATTATCAGAGTCAGTTATTACAACAATATGCATATTATGAGCAAGTAGTGGTTCAGCATGGTTATTCTTTAAATTCATATTTCAAAACCAGGAATTATCCAGTTTTTATTCCTGATGAAAAAGTACGCGATATTATTCAGACGGAATATAAAAATATCATTACAAATTCTGAAGTAGTACAGAGTGTTTTAGAAAATGAAAGGGCACATTTTTTGGAAGTGGATACTCATAAAACGAAGTTGTTGATTCTGTAATTATTTTTAATTCCTATTATTTACGATGTGAGTAAGCTTTTAGGGCTTGCTTTTTCTCTTGCGAAAAATGATAGACAAATACTGTTTTTTATGTTATAATATGTGAAATTCAAAGGAAAGTTATATTTTATGTTATATATGTATTTTGATTGTTAACACTTTTGATAGTTCTTTTTTTATTGAATTGATTAAGGGGGATTTGAAATGAATCATGATCATATTTTTATTCGTAATATTAAATTCATAAGTTATTTTGGTCTCTTTTTGGGGTGTTTCTTTTTTTGTGTAGGGAATGTTTATGCTGAGGTATCGAGTGGAGTATGGAATCTAGATAGTTTAGCTCAAAATGGTACCACACAGGATTTTAAAATAGTAGATACCATTGAAATTACTAGTTTAGATCATGTTGATCGATTGGCAGAGTGTACTAATATAAAGTATATATTTGTGAAGAATTTAAAAATATTAGATGCTAGTTTTTTAAATTTGGATTATCGATATCAAAGTTTATATATTGATGGTAGTTTAGTGAATGTTACGAATTTGGATCCTAATAGCTTTCAAGAACTTTTTATTACTAACTCCTATGCGATTGGTGATACTACTCACTATACTCAATCACAGTGGTTAAACACTGAATTTGCTCAGGAAAAAGACTATGATGCTAAATTTACGGAGATTGCGAAGAGTATATACCAAATAGACATGACAGATGAGGAAATTATTCGGGCTGTCACACGATATGTAACGGAGTCTCTAGAGTATGATTATGAGTGTTCTGGTATCACCTCTTGTGTCAAAAAGGGAACTGCAGCAGAAATTGCTTTGTCAGGAAAAGGTGTGTGTGCTGATTATGCTTATCTAGAAAGTCAATTATTAAATAAGTTAGGTATTTATGCAGTTACTGTGCTTGGTCATGGTAATATCTTGCGTAAGAAAGATACTGCTCATGCGTGGGTTTCTGTATATTTGAATGGTAAATGGTATTCAATTGATCCTACTTGGTTAGATAACACAAAAGATTGGTATACACAGAAAAGTCATATCTTCTACATGGCAGATCCGTTTGATCATAATGATCCATTTAATAGAAATCATTATCCTGGATTTGATGTAGGAATGATCCCTACAGAATATTTGGAAAGTAAAGTAGCTATTTTAAAAGAAGAGAGGAAAGCAACTTTCCAATTAGAAACGGAGAATCCATCGAATGAGCAAGTTGGTGTTTTATGGAATGAGACAAAGGATAATAGTAATAAAAATCAGGTTAGTAAAAAAATGGATATGGAGAGTGATTCTAACTCTAAAGATCAATCTTGGAAATCGCTAGAAATTGACAATTTTGAAAGTACAGAATATGATAATTTGAATGATGAGACTAATTATGAGGAAAATGAAAATGGCGATAATTTCTCGTATAGTAATGAACTATCTTCTGGAGATTTCGTATTTTCTAGTTCGTTTTCTAAAGCGACAATTTCGATTGCTTTTATTATGTTTTTCTTAATTTGTTTTGGATATTGTGTGATTTTTTGGTAATATTAATTTTATTTTCAAATTGAGAAAGTTGCTGTTATGGTAGCTTTTTTTCTTTTTTTACCTTATAATTTTATTGGTGATAGTATGGTTTTTGAACTAGAAAATAAAATAAGAGATCTGATAGAAATAATTGATCGTGATTCTAGAATGATAGAGCTTCGTTATTTGGAAGAAAAGTTATTGGATGATAAGAAGTTACTTCGTGATATTCAAATTTTGCAGCAATTGGATAGGCATGATCCTTCTTATCTTCCGTTAAAAACAGAAATTTTTGAAAATGCCGATTATTGTCATTATCAGAAACTTGAAAACGAGATTAACTTTTTGATTTTAGAAATAAATCAAATATTAAAGCAATTGATAGAAAAGAGTGATTATTAATATGAGGGTAATCAGTGGGAAATATAAAGGAAAAAAATTATTAGGATATGATATTGAGGGAACTAGACCTACTCAAGATCGGGTTAAAGAGAGTTTATTTGCGATGATTCAATCTGATTTAATGGATGCTACGGTATTAGATTTGTTTGCTGGTAGTGGTAATTTGGGAATTGAAGCACTTAGTAATGGGGCAAATCAGGCTTATTTTGTGGATTATAATTCGAAATGTATTGAGGCTTTGAATTATAATTTAAAAAGTATATCAGTTTCTGCTACTGGAGTGTTACAATTAGATTATAAGAAAGCTTTGAATTATTTCCGAGAATATAATTTATGTTTTGATATTATTTTTTTAGATCCACCATATACTTTAGAATGCTTAGATGGATTACTTCAAAAAATTAACGAATATGGATTGTTGAAGGCTGATGGATTAATCGTTTGTGAATATGAGTTTGCACAATTTCAGGAAAACTATTTGGGTTTAGAATTAGAAAAGGAAAAAACATATGGATATAAACATATCCGTATTTATAGAAAGGTTTCACTGTGATTGTATACTTAGTAAAATTTCGAGTTTTATTGACGAAAGAGGAAAGTTTAAATATCAAGAATCAATAGGATGAGCAAATTTTGAAAGTGATGAATTATGGTTTCTTACCATCGTCAACTTTTTCTAGACGGAAATGCTTGCAGCAACTAGAAGGAGGCTTTTTTTTTAGTAGAAAGATGCATAAATATCCATGCTTTTAAGGACAAGTGAAGTGTTTTAATAAAATAGAAAAGGTAAAAAAAGCGTATTTCATGATGGCTATTATGATTCAAGCAAAATGATTGCTTTTCTTTTTGTCGGAAATTGTTTTAAAAAAAATTAGCAATCATTATTGACATTTGCTAATGATAGGAATATAATGATATTAGCACTTGGATGGAAGTAGTGCTAAATGGAGGTAAGTGATGTTAACGAAAAGGCAAGAAGAAATTTTAAAGTTAATCATTACTGAATACATTAAATTAGCAAAGCCGGTTGGTTCTAATTTGATATGTAGCGCATTAAAATGTTCTAGTGCTACGGTTAGAAATGAAATGGCTGATTTAGAAGAATTAGGTCTACTGGAAAAAACCCATACTTCTTCTGGAAGGATTCCTAGTGAGAAAGGATATCGTTATTATGTGGACCATTTAATGAAACCGAAGGAATTAAATGGTGAAGATATGCTGAAACTTCAGATTGTTTTTAATAATCAACAGTTAGAACTTGCAGATTATTTGGATGAAAGTTTACGCCTGATTGCTGATATTACCAATTATACTTCGATTGTTTTGGGTGGAACCTCTCACGAGAATAAGTTGAAAGAAATTAGCGTAGTTCCAATTGATTCTGAGAATTTAATTGTAGTGGTTATTACAGATAAGGGTCATGTTGAACATAAGAAAGTGATGTTAAGAGATGTTTCTTTGGAAGAAATTAAAAAAACGGTTAGTTTAATTAATGAGTTGATTGTTGGAACCCCAATTGATGAAGTCAGTAGTAAATTAGAGTTTGAGATTAAACCAATTATTGGTAGATATGTGAAAGAACATGAAATGGTTTATAATACGTTTTACCAAGTATTTCAGGATTTTTCTAGTAAAAATATTAATGTTGTCGGTAAAAATAATATTTTGAAACAACCAGAGTTTAATAATATTGAGAAAATACAAGATATTTTTAGTAAATTAGATAATCGTGAAGAAATTATTGATAATATTACAGAAGAAAATAATGATATTAAGATTTATATTGGGAAAGAGAATAATCTAGATGAAGAAGTTACAGTAATTAAAACGGGATATCGTACTCGTGATCAGGAAGGTACAATTGCAATTGTAGGTCCTAAGAGAATGGATTATGAGAGGGTGGTAACGTTGTTGGAGTATATTAAAGAAAATATTGAGAAATAAGGAGAGTAAGATGAAACAGGATGAAGAGAAATTAGAAAATATAAATATATGTGATTGTGGGACTGATTGTGATTGTTTGAGTGATGAAAATACTTTTCGTGATTGTCATTGTCAAGAACATGATCATAAAAAAGAAAAGAAGAAAAAACAAAAAGGAAACGGAGAATTAGAAGAAGCAAAGCAAATGATTTTAGAGCTTCAATCGAAACTTATGTATACTCAAGCTGATGCGATTAATTATCGTAAGAGAAAGGATGAAGAAACAGCTAATATTTTGAAGTATGCCAATCAAGATTTGTTACTCGATTTAGTAGATATGATTGAAAATTTGGATCGTGCTAGTAGTGTGAAAGTTGAAAGCGAAGAAAGTAAAAAGATTCAAACGGGGATTACCATGGTTAGTAATCAATTCAAGGATATTTTAAAGAAATATGGAGTGATTGAGATTGAGGCTCTTGGATATCCGTTTGATTCTGATTATATGGAAGCTATGATGGTGGATAGTGATCCAGAGAAACCTAATGATATGGTATTAGCAGTATTGATGAAAGGCTATAAATATAAGGATAGAGTGTTAAAACATGCTGTTGTTAAAGTGAATCAGGTTGAAGAAATAAACAATAATGAAGACAATGAAAATAATGAAAATAGTGAAAATAATGATGAGAAAGGAAATGATTAATTATGAGTAAAATTATAGGTATTGATTTAGGAACAACTAATAGTTGTGTAGCGGTATTAGAAGGTGGGGCTGCTACTGTAATTCCTAATCCGGAAGGAAATAGAACTACTCCATCAGTAGTATCTAGTAAAAAGGGAGAAAGAATTGTAGGAGATGCTGCTAAACGTCAAGCTTTAACGAATAAAGATACGATTTCTTCTATTAAAAGATTGATGGGATCTAATAAGAAAGTGGAAATGGAAGGTAAAGAATATACACCAGAAGAAGTATCTGCTATGATTTTATCTTATATGAAAGAGTATGCTGAAAAATATTTGGGAGAGAAAGTAACAAAAGCTGTTATTACCGTTCCTGCTTACTTTAATGATGCTGAGCGTCAAGCTACTAAGAACGCAGGTAAAATTGCTGGTTTAGAAGTAGAAAGAATTATTAATGAACCAACAGCTGCAGCCTTAGCATTTGGTCTTGATAAACAAGATAAGAATCAAACAATCTTAGTTTATGATTTGGGTGGAGGAACATTTGATGTATCGATCCTTGAGCTTGGAGATGGTATTTTTGAGGTTAAATCTACCGCTGGGAATAATAAACTTGGTGGAGATGACTTTGATAAATGTTTAATGGATTACATTGTTGCTGAATTTAAGAAAGAAAATGGAATTGATTTAACTAAAGATAAATTGGCTATGCAAAGATTGAAAGAAGTATCTGAAAAAGCTAAAAAAGACCTATCAGGAATGACTTCTGCACAAATTTCAGCTCCATTTATTTCACAAGGAGAAGATGGACCACTTCATATTGATATGAATATTACTCGTGCAAAATTTGAAGAATTGATTCATGATTTAGTTCAAAGTACACTGGAACCAGTTCGTAAAGCTTTAAAAGATGCGAAACTTAATAAGAAAGATATCGATAAAGTTATCTTAGTAGGTGGATCTACTCGTATTCCTATGGTTCAGAAATTGGTAGAAAATGAGTTGGGACAAAAACCTTCGCATGAAGTGAATCCTGATGAAGCTGTGGCAATGGGAGCTGCTATCCAGGGTGGAGTATTGACAGGTGAAGTAAATGATATCGTTTTATTAGATGTTACACCACTTTCACTTGGTATTGAGACTTTAGGTGGAGTTATGACAGTATTAATTGAGCGTAATACTACAATTCCGACTTCAAAAAGTCAAGTATTCTCTACTGCTGCTGACAATCAACCTGCCGTTGATATTCATGTACTACAAGGTGAAAGAAGTATGGCTAATGACAATAAAACATTAGGTCATTTCCAATTGACAGGAATTCCTGCTGCGCCTCGTGGAGTACCTCAAATTGAAGTTAAATTTGATATCGATGCTAATGGTATTGTTAATGTTACAGCTAAAGATTTAGGAACTAATAAAGAGCAATCTATTACGATTACATCTTCTACTAATCTTTCGGATGAAGAAATCGAAAGAATGAGGAAAGAGGCAGAGGAACATAAAGAAGAAGATGCAAAACGTAAAGAAGAAGCGGATCTTCGTAATGAAGCAGAGCAAATGATTTTCCAAACGGAAAAAGCGATTCAGGATCTTGGTGATAAAGTAGATACCAAAGAAAAAGCGGAAGCAGAAGAACTAATCAAAGATTTGAAAGCTGCATTAGAAAAAGATAGTATTGATGAAATTAAAGAAAAGAAAGAGAAATTAACTGAAAAGGCGATGGCTTTGGCTACAAAAGTATACGAACAAGTACAAAAAGATTCAGCAGCAAATGACACAGCTGGTGGTAATTCTTCAACAGAAAACAATGCTGATGATATCAAAGAAGCTGAATACGAAGAAAAATAAGATATGGGGATAAGTTCTAGGTGACTAGAACTTTCTCGTGTATATAGGAGAATAAATGGAAAAAGATTTGTTAGAGCGATTGGTCAATCGCTGTCTTGATACTGGTGCCGATTTTAGTGAGATATTCTATGAAAATAA
>JAQXIG010000146.1 GCA_029007685.1 bacterium
AAATTGTTTTATATCTTTATAAAAAGAAATTAATATATCGGATTGATTAACTTGTACTTCAATAATTTTTTTATTTAATTTATAAGCAACATTTTTCATTAAATAATTTCTTTTAATACTATTATTGATATTTAATACTTGTTTATCAAATTCATCAAAAAGTCTAATAGCAATATCTTTTTTATTATATATTATATTTTCATAACAACTTGTATCTACATTTAATAATTTTAATTTCCTTTTTTGTGCTTCACTATCAACACAAGATATAGTTTTAGTATTTTTATTCATCTTCAAACATTCATTATTAGAATATTTTACTCCATTATAAATAAGATTATAAGTAGAGTAAACCTCAAACTTGGCTCTACAGAGTAAACCTCAAACTTGGCTCTACAATTTATATTATTTGCAAGTTTTTCTCTAAATTCAAATATGTTCCTGTATTTACTCCAAGATTGCAGGAGTTTTGAAGGACTTGAAGAAAGGTTTGATCTCCATGACCTCCAGCTTTCCAACAGCCAATGCGAGCCCCACTGATAATGACGCTTCCAGAATCATAGAAACGATCGTTTTCCATATCGATTAAATTTTCTTCTAGTGCAGCAGCAAATGTTGAAATTTTGAAGGTACTTCCGGGTTCATAGGAAGCCCAAATGGGTAAATTTCTACTTAATGTTTCCATTGTATAATTTTGATAAGAATTTGGGTCATAACTAGGACGGGAAGCCATTCCTAATATTTCCCCTGTGTTGGGTTCCATTGCAATCGCTAAGGCCATATCGGGATTAAAAGCTTTCACGGCATTTTCTAATTCTCGTTCTAGAGACATTTGAATTTTATAATCAATAGTCAGTTGAAGATTCATACCATTAGTTGGTTCAACATAAACATCTGATAAATCCAATTTCTTTCCTTTAGCATCCGAGAAGTATTTAATTGCTCCTGATTCTCCGGTTAAATATTTATCATATTCTAATTCTAAACCGCTTAATCCTTGATTGTCGATCCCTACATAACCCAGTACATGAGCTAATGATGTTCCGTAAGGATAATATCTTTTGGCTTCTTTGACTAAATAAACTCCCGGTAAATTTAAATCATTAATTTGATCGGCTATTTCATAAGATAATCTTCTTCCTTCAGGATGAACTCTTTCAATTGAGGTTACTTTATTGATATGGGCATCCATTTCTTCTTTAGTTACTCCTAATATTTCAGCTAATTTTTGACTAGTATCATCTTTGTTCTTAATTTGATTTGGAATAAGAATCAAAGAGGTAGTAGTTAAATTATCGGCCAGTACCACACCATTTCGATCTAAGATTAATCCTCGATTGGCTTCAATTGGTAAATCTCTACTCCATAAATCTTTGGCTAATGCTGATAATTTGTCATAATCGATGATTTGTACATATACTACTCTTAAAATAATAAAGATAAACATGAGGTTTATAATTAAGAATATTACTTTGATTCTAGAATCAATTTTTTTCGTAAACATTTGATCACCTATTTCATCGTATGATCTTTTCCATTCAAAAAGACTAGCTATTTTGCGCTAATCTTTAGTCATTCTACTTATAGGTCATTTCCTTATTTATTAATTTTTTTACTGTTAGGCATTATTCTATTTGTTTTTTTACTTTTCGATAGGTCCATTTGTAAATTTCAGCGACGACAACAATCATAAAAGCCAGACAGAATAACCCCAATAATGTTTCCGGTTTTAACGGGGTTACACTTAAGAACTTCGCTAGAAATGGAATTTCTGTTACAATTAGTTGTAAAATAATCGAACTGATAATAGTTCCTATTACTAAAGGATTGGTAAATAAACTGGTTTGGAAAATACTGTTTTTTTCACTCCGACAATTTAGAACGTGAATATTTTGGATGAATACCATTAACATCATAATCATACTTCTGGCTAACAGCAAATTGGTGTTTCGATCTATTAAATATTTCCAAGTAGTAATTACTATAGTAGAAATGGTAGCTCCGAATACTAGGACTTCTATGATTAAATCTTTATTAAAGAGTGACTCTTTGGTACTACGTGGTTTTTCTTCCATGATTTGTTTTTTGCTTCTTTCAAAAGATAAGGAAATGTCTTGAAGACCATCGGTTACGACATTGATCCATAACAATTGGATCGCCAGTAATGGTATGTCATATCCTAACGATATCGCTAGTAGAAAGAATAATACTTCGGCCATACCACAAGATAACAAGAATAAAGTTATTTTTCTAATGTTGGCATAAGCGATGCGCCCTTCTTCAATTCCTGAGACAATGGAAGTGAAATTATCATCAGTAATGATCATAGAAGCAGTATCTTTAGCAACATCAGTTCCACTTCCCATTGCAATTCCGATATTAGCATCCTTGATTGCTGGAGCATCATTCACTCCGTCTCCAGTTACAGCTACAAATTCCCCCATTCTCTTGTATGATTCTACAATATGTAATTTATCTAATGGAGTTACTCGGGAGAATACTTTTTTATCTTGGATAAATTGATCGAAGGTTTCTTGACCTTGTTCATAGTATTTTTCGAGTTCGCTGCCGGTTGTCACTTCTGAGTCCTTCATGATTAAATTTAAGTCTTTGGCAATCTTGGTGGCAGTTAGAGGATGATCTCCGGTAATCATTACCACTTTGATTCCTGCTTTGTTACAGCTTTCAATGGAGTTTAGTGCTTCTTCTCTGATTGGATCGATAAAGGCTACTAATCCCAGAAAAGTTAAGTTATGGATATCTTCAGGATTGGTTCCTGCTACTTCTCCGTCACATACAGCGATTACACGATATCCTTCTTTAGATAAGAGTTCATTTTGTTTTTGATATGTTTCTTTGTTTTCAGAAAAAATCATTACTTTTTCTAATGATCCTTTTACAGTACAACGTAATTTTCCTTCTTCTTGATAAAAAACCGCAGAATACTGATTTTCTGATTCATAGGGAATACTATCTTTTTTTTGCCATGTTAGGTTTTCATTTAATTTTTGATGTAGTACTAAAAAAGCGATATCAATAGAGTCACCGTTATAAATTGGTTTATTGTTCCTTACTTCATAATTTGCTTCGTTATTTAATGCACATAGATTTACCAAACGGATTAATTCATCCTGAATAGGAGTTTTATTCGAAGTAATACTACCATCAGTTGAATATCCTGACCCACTTACTTCATAAGTTGTATTATCTGCTAAAACGATTTTTTTGGCGGTTTGTTCATTTACCGTTAATGTTCCTGTTTTATCACTGGCTATGACAGTACAACTTCCTAAAGATTCTACTGAATTTAGTTTTTTTACGATTACATTCTTTTGACTCATACGATTGGAAGCAATGGTCAGGGCCATGGTTAGAGCTAAAGGAAGTCCTTCTGGCATTGCAGATACAGCTAAAGCTACTACGGATAGAAAAATTTCTCTAGTTGGATAATTATTTAGATATAATACTGCCATCGAAATTAAGGCTACAATTAAAATTAGAATGCTAATTTGCTTTGAAAATTTTTCCATTCTGATGGTAAGAGGAGATTTTTCCTCTTTGGTTTCTGATACTTTACTTGCAATTTTTCCAATTTCTGTATGAATCGCAGTCGCAATGACGCAGGCTTTGGCTCTTCCAGTCATCACATTGGTTCCTGCATATACCATATTCTTTCTTTCAGCTAAAATCGTATTTTCTTTCAAGACACAAGTTTCTTTAAAGGTAGCAGTACTTTCACCAGTTAAGACAGATTCGTTTACTTGTAGATTTCTAGATTCAATAATTCTGGCGTCTGCACTGATTTTAGTGCCGCTATCTAATAAGAGAATATCTCCTACTACAATATTTTCAGCAGCAATTTCTTGTTCTACTCCATCTCTTAAAACTTTGGCAGTTACTTTAATCATGTTGGTTAAGGCTTCCAATGATTTTAAAGCTTTATTTTCTTGATAAGTCCCCATTAGGACATCGATTAAGATAATGAATGTAATGACCAAAGCATCGATAGTTTCACCAATTAAAAAAGATATTACTACCGTAATTAGTAAAATAATTTCGATTGGATCTAATAATTGTTCGAAAAAAATAGTACTTATTTTTTTTCTCGGTTTGCTGGGTAATTTGTTAGGGCCATACTTTTTTAACCGTTTTTTGCTTTCGGTTGTCGTTAATCCTGAGGGATTGGTTTCTAGTTCTTTTAAAAGAGTTTCTTCCTCTATATTATACTTCATATTTTCACCACTATTAGTTTACCACAAATTATATTTTTTTACTAATAAAAAAGTTGGGCTTGTATGAAAATTTGTGGTGTTGTTTTTACAGTCTTCTATTCTTAACTAATTCTATTTAAATAAAATGATATCATTATGCTTTGCTAAAGTACGTTGGTGTCTTCTTTTTATATAATATATACTCACTTAGACACTATTTTACTTCTTTCATTATTGTTTTCTTATATCCGACCATTCTTTATCTAACGATTCATATTTATTTATATCTTCCATGGTGTCTAAAGTCTTTTCTCTCAAGTTGTGAATCATTCTATAAAACAACCCTGATATACATTTTTGGTTCTAAAATTAGAAAATGGTTCATGATTCACATTAATTTATTCATTCATTGTTAGATTATTGATTTCTACAAAGGTGGGTAAATATACGATTGAATTAGCATTCTATCTCATCCATAAACAGAGGTGTTTTTGGCATCTGAAAAAGTGTGTCATACGATCTTATAACAGCGTCATAATACTACCAATTTCAATCAATCCCCCATCTTTTATATATTCTATCGCACTTAGAAAAATTTCTATTATAAAAATTATAGATACTCTAGTTAGTTTATCTAGCAACTTAACTAGAGATATCCTAATAAATAATCTCTTAATTCCGATTTCTAAATTGAACCTTCAAAACACTAGTTTATTTGTTAACTTTAGTATATCATCTATTTCCTACTATGACACCGTGTTTCCGAAGTTAAGATAGTGATGCATATAATCTTTTACTATCCACAAAAATGCTTGGTACATAAAGTTTTTATTTCTTGTTTATAAATTTCTACGCCTGGTTGATCAAATGGATTCATATCTAACAAATACGCACCAATTGTGGCAGTTAATTCTAATAGATATAGAAAATGACCTAATGTTTCGGTTTCTAAGTTCGGTAGTGTCAAAATGATAGATGGGGTATTTCCTTGATGGTGAGCAATACAGATTTTATCGATTATCATTTGGTTAAACTCATTCATATCGTAATTTGTATTTAACATCGGGACTGATGGTTCTATTTTTCTATTTTGATTACGGTTTCAAATACTTGTTTTTTTCCATCTTGAAAGTACTGCCCTATCGAATGTAAATTAGTGGTATTGAAATTAGGTATGGGCAAAATTCCTTTTTCGTCTTTTCCTTGAGTTTCTGCGAATAATTGTTGATACCATAGAGAAAGTGAAGATAGTTTTTTTTCATAGAACGTAACGGCTTCTACGGTTTTGTGATCTTCTTCTAAATGTTTTCTAATCAAGGCAATGCGGCTAGCTAATTGAAAAATTTCATCATTACTTGGAATTCCTTTTAATAATTCTTGAATATCGATACCGCCTACTGCGATTGGAAAAAGTCCTACTGGCGTTAGAACTGAAAAGCGTCCACCAATATTTTCGGGTATTTCTAAAGTATGATAATGTTCACGAATAGCAATTTCGGTTAAGTGATTGTTTGTTTTGGAAGTAGTTACAAAAATTCGATCTTGATAATCACTAAAGTTTTCCTTCATGTATTTCTCAATAATTTCAAAACAAGCAATTGTTTCTAAGGTTGTGCCAGATTTGGAAATGACATTCACATAGATGCTTTTTCCAGTAATATAGTTTAATAATTCTTTTAGGTAAGTTCCAGATAAATGATAGCCAATAAACATTACCTCTGGCGTTTTTTTTGAAAAGTAAGGACTTAATGCTTCGATTACGGCTTTACTACCCAAATAGGATCCTCCTATTCCTATTACTAGGAATAGGTCAGCTCGTTTTTGAATTTTTTTTGTGTATTCTTTTATTTTCTCTAAGTCTTGTTGCGAGATTGTTTGATTAGGGTCTGTCCAATCTAACATACTTGCTTTTTCATTAATGATCGTTTCAATTTCTTTTAATTTTATTTTTTCTTGTTCGGAAATGCTATCATACTTTTCTACATATTTACTACTTAATTTTATCATTTTTACTCCTTTTATTTTTTCAAAACTTTTTGATTTCTAGTTAGATGGAATTGATTGGTTGTATTGTCAAAGTAAGCAACATTATTTCGTCCATGTTCTTTAGCATAATATAGAGCTTGATCCTCATTATTTAATTTTTCTAGGATATTGCTATATGAATGATTGCTGCTAACTCCGATTGATATAGGGCTAATTGATAAGAATCCATCTTATCACCTTTTTTCCTTTGTTTTTTTAATCTTTTTCTCTTTTTTATTATATCACTTTTTATTTTTAATTCGTTTGAATATTTAGAATTTTTTGTAAATTGATTTGCTCTTCTTTTAAAACTTGATTGGTGGTATCGCATAGATAATCATAGCGAAAGATACTAAATCCTTTGGCATCCTGATTTTGACGTAATACTTTAATTTGATTCTCAATAATATGATTGGATTCTAACCATTCTTGAGATCCTTTTTTTGCATAGGAGTCTACTTGGCCCGCTTTGTAAAGTGCTAATGCTGGAATTAATATCACATCGTTTTTTATGAGGTTTTTCCATGTGTTTAAAGTCTCGATAAAAGGTTTGGTTTCGTTAAAAAAACCATAGTATAATTGGGGCATTATATAGTCGATATAACCATCTTTGCTTAGCCACGTTTTCACATCAGCATAGTTTTTTTCGTAATTATTTTCTAAATTTCCTTCTGGACTTATTCCTACTTGTATTTTAGAATTTTTTTCTTTTACCAATTGATAAATTGATTGAACTAATTCATTGGTTTGACTTAATCGATAATCTGTTAAAGAGATAGTATCTTTTACTGTTTGATAGTTTTCTAAATCAATGGTTTCATCAGGATAAAAGTAATCATCTAAATGAATCCCATCTACTTGGTAATTTTCAATTATCTCGTGGATTCCAACTAGTACAAGTTCTTTCACTTCACTGCTAGCTGGATTATAATAAATACCTTTGTCAGGGATTACTTTGACGTGATTGGTATTTAGCCATTGATATGCTGGGTTTTTCTCGCTGATGGTAGTAATATCAGTACTGGTTCTAATACGATAAGGATTAATCCAGGCATGCACTTCTATGTTACTAGCGTGCGCATATTCGATAAAGGTAGCCAAAATATCTAGTGGTAGTTTATCGCTTTCTTTAGAAACAATGGAAATAGATGCTGGGTAAATGGCAGAAGGATAAATCGCATCAGAAAAAGATCTCACTTGAAGAATAATCATATTTAGTTTGTATTCTTTTATTTTTTTAATCATATTTTTAATTTCTATTTTTATTTCATCTGCAGATTTATTTTTAAAATATTTTTCATATTCAATATAGGAAATAAATACGCCTCTTTTTTCAGAATGAATTGGAATATAACAGCGATTTTTCCAAATAAAAAGAGCAGCAATTGTCAATGATACTGCTATTATGAGTACTTTTTTTTGTTTGTATTTCATATTCTCACCTATCATATCATATGCACTAACCACTCGTTTTATTATTTTTTTGGACAAACAGTAATAAAAGATGCATTTGAAAAATTAATTTTAGAAATCATTTTTTTTAATTCCACTACATTTAATGAACGGTAAATTTCAGTTTTGTTGGGAATTATGTTACCATATGTAATAACATCATATAGAATGTTATCTAAGGTTAAAGAAATATTGTCAACCATGACTACTTCTGATGAAATCCAAACTTTTTTTAAACGTTCAATTTCTGATTCCTCTATATCTAAGGTTGTTAATTCTTTTTTGACTTCTGCTACAAATTCTTCTGGTCTATCACTACTTGCGATATAAGACAGAAGAAGATACTCTCCATAAATCTCTCGTTCTGTATAAAATGAAGTGATTAATTTTTTTTGTTTCATTTGTTCTCTAAAGGTAGAAGAGAGTCCAAATTTAATACTATTAAAAAGTCCTAAGTATAAGTTTAAACGATATGGATCTTTTACCCCTTTTAGAGGAATTTTTACGACATAAGCGACTTTTTTATTAGCTACATTGAAAAACAATTTTTTGGTTTTTGCCTGTACTTCTTCGGGTTCTTTTTCTTTTTTTTCTTCGATCGGTTTGTTTGTTGTGGCATTTTTTAGAGATTCGTTGGTGGTAATAATGTTCATAGCTCGTTCTTTATCGAAGGATCCGCTAATCATCAGAATCATGTTACTAGGTTGATAATAGGTGTTGTAGGTTTGATAAAGTAATTCTTTGGTTATTTCGGAAATAGAATCTTCTGTTCCAGCAATATCAAATCTAACTGGATCTTTATGGAAAATAGCCTTTCTAATTTCTTCATCTAAAAACCAATCTATTTCATCATCATACTGTTTGATTTCTTCTGTAATGATTCCTTTTTCCTTTTCAACATTTTCATCTGTAAAGTAAGGAGTATGAACAAAGTCTAATAAATAATTCAGATTTTCTTCAAACCCCATATTTCCTTCAAAATAATACCTTGTTGTGTTGAAACTGGTAGTAGCATTAGAAGAAGTTCCTGTTTTAGCAGCAAAGCTAAAAGGATCCTCACCATCTTCTTGTTCAAACATTTTGTGCTCTAAAAAGTGAGCAATTCCAGCTGGTACTTTGATGAATTTTTTTTCGTCAATTGGCTTAAATTCCATATTTCTAGAACCAAATTTAGTTATGTAGTGCATTGCATAATTCGATTTATTCTCATAAGGAATGAAATAGATTTCTAAGCCACTTTCTAATTTCGTAAAGAAAACACTTTGATCTAGTCCAACTAATTTAATCTCCTTCATTTTCTTTATCTCCTTCTAATAAATATATGGTATCCATTTTTACTTTTTTGGAAACATTGATAATATCCTCTTTGGTGACTTTTTTAATTTCTTCTTTTCTTTCTTCAATATTACCCAAGTTGAGTAAATCTTTTGCTAGATAAGTTTCAATAATGGCATTTTCATTATCTTCAATTTCTTTTAATAAGCTTAGATAATTTTGTTTCGCAAACTCGATGTTTTCCTCCGTAAATTTTCCTTGTTCCATTTCTTTCATTAGTTTTTTTATTAGTTTTATGGTTTTATTGAAATTTTCTTTGGTAATACCAGCTCTAATGATCATTATATGATCTAATTTGGTTACTGATGAGTAAACATAGTAAGCAAGAGAATGCTTTTCTCGAATAATTTGAAAGAATTTAGATTCGCTACTTCCTCCTAAAATCATATTATAGAGAGTTAAAACATAGTTTCTTTCAAATTCTGTTAATTCTCCAATTTTACAACCAATGGATAATTTTGATTGATTGCCATTGATTTTTTCTATCACAGTTTTGGTTCGTTGTGGCAATTTAGAATGGTAAATCATCTGACTGTCTTTTGGTCGTTTAAATGTATCAAATTCCATATATTTTTTTAATAATGATACGATAGCTTCTTCTTCAAAATCGCCAATTACATAAATATCTACTAGACTGCCAATCATCATTTTTTGATAATATTGTTTCAAGGTATCTAAATTCACATTGTTTAAATCTTCCAAATATCCTTGTTCACGATAGGAATAAGGCATGTTCGGTCCCATCGTTTCTAACATGCGTGTGACACTATATAAGGAAGGATTTTCTTTTAATCCCTTTAGTGCATTTTCCGTACTTTGTTTTAGAAAATCATAGGCTTCTTTGAATTTATCTAAATCGTTAAAATTAGGATGGAAGATCACATCTGCAAATAATTCAATTGATTTTTCTAGCATACCTTCTTCCGTATATTTTTCATTTAAGGTAGACATGAAAAAATTCATCATATTGAACTTTCCAGCACGATAAGTTTTGGTTGAGATATTCAAAGCATATAAATCTTGACAGTGTAACACTAGTTCTCTTTTGGTGCGATAAGTATCAGTTGCATAGGTTAAGAACGAGGCCAAGAAATTTCTAAGTGTTATTTCTTCTTTTACTATTGTATCTCGTAAACAAACTCGAATTGTTATGGTTTTAAAGCGTTTGGTTGGGATTAAGTGTAATAAATAAGATCCCATATCGATTGTTTTATCTTTCATTTTTTTCACCTCACTAACTCTAGTATGTACATTATTTTTATTTTTATGATAGTGTTGATTCTAAAGCAATTTCAATCATATCATTAAAAGCTTTTTGTCTTTCTTCACTTGTTGTTTCTTGTTTTGTGACTAGATTATCAGATACTGTTAAAATACAGGTTGCTTTTTTATTTAATGTTTTAGCATTACTAAATAAGGCAAATGTTTCCATTTCGGCTCCTAATATATTGTATTTTTTTACTAATTCTTCATAATTATTATTTTCTTTGTAAAAGGCATCTGTGCAATGAATGATTCCTTTTTTTACTTTGATTTTTAGGTTCTTGGCTGCTAATTCTAACTTTTTATTTAATTCTTTATTACTGTAAATTATCTCTGGTGAATCGTATCCTTGTTCTTTTGCATAATTAGAAGTTGAATAGGATCCTTCTACGATGATTGTATCGTATAAATTCAAATTTTTCCGATATGCTCCACAAGTTCCGACACGAATAATATTCTCTACATTGTAAAAATTATATAATTCATAAGAATAAATTCCCATACTTGGATTGCCTATACCCGATGCAAATACAGTGATTTCTTTTCCTTTATATTTTCCAGTATATCCAAAAATATTACGAACGGTATTGATTAATTTGACATCTGTCAAATAAGTTTCGGCAATATATTTTGCTCTTAATGGATCGCCTGGCATTAATACTGTTTTAGCAATATCTTCTAAATTACTTTCTATATGTGCAGTTGCCATTTTTTGACCTTCTTTCTATTCTTTTTTTTTATTATACCAAAAGATTTGGGCTTCTACTACCATAACTTGATATTTTTATAAATTTGCCCAAAAAAAAGAAGAAAATTCTTCTTATAGAGATAATTCGTTTAATTTTAATAACTCTACTACAGCACCAGCACGTCCAGTAACACCTAATTTTTGGATCACATTTGAAATATGATTTCTAACTGTTTTTTCACTGATATTTAATTCGTTAGCTATTTCTTTAGTCGTTTTATTTCGTACCAATAAAGAGAAAACTTCACGTTCTCTTTTGGTTAAGATACTTGTACTCACAATTTCACTCCTTCTATTTTATACACTTCATTACCTATCGTATTTTATGTAATGATGGTTAAAATAGATAGTGGTTTTGCCTATTTTTCAAATTTTACTGTAATATATACTTTCCCCTCAAATTCTTCTTGAACTGATCTCATGATATTGTTGGCAAGAGTGATGTCGTGATCTTTTTTTACGGCAACAATTTTAATTTCTGTATTATCAATTTTTACAAAGCTATCTAATTGGAATTTATTTTTTATTTTTTGCTCAATTGCTTCTTCTTTTGCTTTGATATCATTTAAGTATTTGATTTGTTCATAAGCATTATTTTTCTCTTCTGATGTCGTTTGTTCACTCGTTAATAAGCTTTTTAATTCTGCCATTGTTTCTCCGCGTTCTTCTTCTAAATTCACACGCATTGAGACTAAACTTTCGCTTTCGGTAATAGTTACTTTGGTGTCGCTATCAGTATTAGTTTCTTCTTTTACGGTTCTTTCAGTGTAATTACTATTATTGGTTAATAGTAGTTCGTTAGGCATCGTAATATAATATACACTTAATACAAGAATTAAACTAAATAATGTTAAAAACCATAAACTCTGTTTATTTATCATATCTATTTCTCCTTTTCTGCTATAATCTATGACAAAAAAAAAGAAGTTATGCGAACTTCTTGTAAATCTGTGATAGTGTCCTCTTGCGATTGATTCATATTATAATCGTTAAAAATATCCATGTAAAGGTTTCAACTTTAAAAAGATGATGGAGATGGGGTCATGATCGTTTGATGCAGTAGGAACTATAGTCAAAGTTATAGATTTTGAATATGGTATGTTGACTCATATTTTCTTAATTCTTCGTTATAGTTCCTTACTAAGTTTTCAATTTTGTTTTGCAGTTTGTTACTCATCTCGCTACTCCCTTTTATTTTGATATGGCAAACTTTTTTGTTAGTGTCAATAACGGGAGATATCAACTTATTCATAATTTGTCACAATAGTATGAAACAATATCTTTTACTTTTTTTATTCTACTTCTTTTATCCATAATCCATGAAGATTACAGTATTCATATATTTTAGAACCTTTTATATATGGAAAATTCACTTCCGGTTTATCTGTTGGTTCTAATTTTATTATATTTATTTGATTGTTAGCCACTTGTGCAATAAACATAATATAATGCTCTTCTGTCATAGGATGTTCTACTTCTCCTATTTTAAC
>JAQXIG010000147.1 GCA_029007685.1 bacterium
ATATAATATTTTATTAAAAGACGATAAAAGCTATCCCTATATTGAATTAACTAACGAAAAATATCCCCGTCTTAAAATTGTTAGAAATATCAATCGTAAAAAACACAAAAGTAGGTTATTTGGACCATATCCTAATGTAACCGCTGCCAGAAAAACCGTAAATATGTTAAATCGTATTTATCCTCTTCGCAAATGTGAAAACTTAAAAAAAGAACTCTGTCTTTACTACCACATCGAAGAATGTCTAGGATACTGTCAAAAAGAAGTTGATACAGAAAAACAAAACCGAATGATAGAAGAAATTACAACTTTTTTAAAAGGAAACAGTAGTATCATTGTTTCTAAATTAGAAAAAGAAATGCTAAAAGCTAGTGACAACCTAAACTTCGAAAAAGCCTTGGAGTTAAAAGATATGTTAAAAGATATCGATATCACATTAAGCAAACAAAAAATAGATCTAAACAAAAATTATAATTTTGATGTTTTTGGTTTCTATCAAGATAATAACTATCTATCCGTAGTAACTTTTTACATTAGAGAGGGACTCTTATTTGGTAAAAGAAGTGATATTTTCACGATTATTGATGAAGTAGAAGAAAATATGATTCACTATATCATTAAATTTTATGAAAAAAATAATCTTTTGCCAAAAGAAATTATCATTCCTGATAATATAAATAAAAAACTATTAAGCGATTATTTAAAAATAAAAGTCAGTTCTCCATCACGAGGAGATATTAAAAAATTAATGGATCTAGCTTGTGAAAATGCCAAAATCTTACTAGAAGAAAAATACGAAACCATCAAGACAGACGAAGAAAATCGTTTAAATGCTCAAGAAGAACTAAGAAAAATATTACATTTAGATAAATTAGAACGAATCGAAGCCTTTGACAATTCTCATTTATTTGGAACTTTTTACGTCGGTGGTATGGTAGTATTCAATCATTTCCTACCAAATAAAAATGAATACCGTAAATTTAAAATATCAACAGATGTAAAAGATGATTTAAGTGCCATGAAAGAAGTAATCTACCGAAGATACTATAAAGTGCTAATGGAAGAAGTAACAGCACCTGATTTAATCTTAGTCGATGGTGGGGAAAATCAAATTATGGCAGCCAAAGAAGTGATACAAAATCTAAATCTATCCATTCCTATTTGTGGTTTAAAGAAGAATGATAAACATAAAACAAATATTCTAATAAACCAAAATTTAGAAAGTATTTGGATGGAAAAAGACAGTAACTTATTTTTATTCTTAAATCGCATCCAAGATGAAGTACATAACTATGCGATTAGTTATCATCGTAATATCAAACAAAAAGGCACTCTAGCATCACTTTTAGATATGGCGCCAGGCATAGGAAAAGTCAGAAGAAAAGAATTATTGAAAAAATTTGGCTCGCTCAAAAAATTAAAAGAGGCATCCTTGACAGAGTTAGAAACTGTCTTAACTCATGAGGTTGCCTTAAAATTTATGGACTATTTAAAAGATTTATAGTAGAGCAGCAAAATAGATGAATGGAATAAAATAAACTAAAGATACGAAATAAAAACTTAGTTTTTTATGGCATTGAAATGATGAGGCAGGTTCACCCATTAACCTTTGTTTTACATAGATCATGAAGCTAGCAAATATTAGGTATTTTTAATAATCACTTTTCATTATTTCTTTAGATCAATTAAGATAAAAAAGGAATCATCATACGATTAAAACAATTCAAAATGGATTATTGCCTTTTAAGAGAAAATATGATATTATCTACAAATAACAAAAAGCTCACCAATAAATTTTCAAAATAGTAAAACGAAAAAGGAGATAACAATGTTAAAAGTATCAGAGAAAAAGTTAGGAATATCATATGAATTAATAGCAGATTTAATCAAGAAAGATAATGCGTTGTCAGATGGATTATCGCGTGTAAAACAGCTTTTTGCAGATATAACAGAGGAAAAAATAAAAAAAACGGGAAAAGAAATTCTAAATAATAATTTGGTAACAGAATTTAAAGATTTTTTAATTCAAGATAAAGAAAGCATACTTAACTATTACATTCGCAAATTCGGTGATGAAGAAGAAACGGACATTTATGTATCAAATTATTTGAAAACTACGGTAGCAGAGTTAAAACAAAGTTATGAGAAAGCAGAAAAATGCCATTTTTGCTCTGATCTGCTCAAACAAAAATATAAGAACTGGATGGAAATCCAAGATATGGCGAATCAATATATTATATTTGTCAAAAAAAGCAGCTTAGAAGCACAAATAGAAGTAATTATAGATCACCATAAAGAAACAAGTTTTAGTAATTTTCAAAAAGCATTTTTGAATCTAGAATACATTTTAAGAAACCCACAATATGACTACCGCAATTTCTGCAACGATGTTAAGAATTTTTATAGTAGTGATAGAATGCCATATAGTAAATTATACATTTCAAATTGGGGAATTCGAAGATACTGGTTTTATATGCGAGAATGCTCAGAATACTATATAAATCTAGCTAAAAAATTATATGGAGTAGAAAGCAAAGAATATAAAGAAATCATTGAAAAACAACAACAATTTTTAAATCTATATCAAGACAGATGGGAAGATTATATTGAATCACAGAAAATACAGCAAGCAGGGGGATTAAAAGGAAAACAACAACTTGCATTAAATACACTAAGAGAATACTTACAAGTTTTAAACAATATGAGTATAGATAATTTTTGTAGAAAGAAAAACATTTCAGTCTCTACATTTGAAGAATATTTAGATATAATAGAAAGATGTGATCCTGAAATTTTTGAACAATATCATGCATTATTAAATCATAAACAGAGCAGTACCTATGCGATACTAAAATCTAAAATACTAGAGATAGCAAAACTATTACAAGATGGGGTAGTGGAGGAGAATAATGTAACTAGAGAATTTAATATGCTTGACTATTTTAGAATTACAAAACTCGACTACGGACAATTCATTAGACTTGCTAGTAGCATATGTACTACAGATCAATTTAGAAGCATTCGTACTTTTATTGCCAAAAACAAGCCCATACCTCTAAATATTAAAGAAGAGTTAGCCGCTAAAACAATTGTAGCAGGACGCGAAGTTACCACCGAAGAAAAACTAACCATTTTAGAGTACATGAAAAAAAATCATTTACCGATGTATATAAAGGTTTATAATTTAGTAAAAAAAGAGTATTTGGACGGAAAGATAGTTCTAGAAACAAAAGAAAACGTAAATCAAAAAACGATGTCATACCCAAATTCATGATAAAATAACAAAAAGATTAAATGATTAAAATCTTTTACCATCTTCGTGATTTAAAATTCAAATGAATACTTAGTGCTAATTTTTAGCACTTTTTCTTTGATCACGCACCAAAATACTTTATAATAATAAATAGAATGGGGTGATGTTATGAGTAAAATTCACATTATGGATGAGATTCTAGCCAATAAAATAGCTGCTGGGGAAGTAGTCGAAAAATGCATGAACGTGGTAAAAGAATTAGTAGAAAATGCGATCGATGCTCAAAGTACAGAAATTAAAATTGAACTTCAAGACTCTGGAGTAAAAGAAATTAAAGTAACAGATAATGGAGTAGGAATGGACCAAGAAGATGCCATCTTAGCATTTTCAAGACACGCAACCAGCAAATTATTAGAAGAAGATGACTTATATAGTATCAACAGCTTAGGATTTCGTGGCGAAGCCCTACCATCTATTGCTTCCGTTTCTAATGTTACCTTACAAACAAGTAATGGCATAACAGGAACTGAACTAAATATCAATGGTGGTAAATTAATTCATGTTAGATCTAGCGAATTGCGAAAAGGAACTTCTATTTTAGTCAAGGACTTATTCTATAATACTCCTGTGCGTTTAAAATACTTAAAAAGCCTTTATACAGAGTTAGCTTACATTACTGAATACATCAATAAAATGGCCTTAAGCTATCCTAATATTAAGTTTATTGTAACCAACAACAATAAAGTATTACTAAATACCGATGGTAGCAATCGTTTGCTAAAAGTCATCAACGATATTTATGGCCTAACGGTAACTAAAAAGATGATTGAAATCAAAGGAGAAAACGATGATTACCAAGTACAAGGTTATATCTCATATCCAGAGCTAATGAAGAGTAATAAAAATTCTATTACTACTTTAGTAAATGGCAGAGTAATTAAAAATAACGATTTGATTCGCTCTATTGTTGATAGTTATCACACCTATATTCCGCAAGATAAATATCCTATTATCGTTTTAAAAATAGAAGTAGATCCCATCTTAATAGACGTTAACATTCATCCAACTAAAATGGATATCAAATTTTCTAAGTTTGATACCTTAAAAGAATTGATAACCAGCTTAATTACCAACCAACTAGAAAAATTAACATTAATACCCGACGCTGCGTTAGAAACTAAAACGGAAGGAAACAATACCAAAATAAGCACCAATTATAGCCCAAAAATATATGAAGAATTTGATATCAACAAAAAGAAAGAAGAATTCGAAAACTTTGAAAAAATAGTTCTATCACTAGAAAGTGATAACTATGAAATCAAAGAACCTACTTCAAACTACCCCAAAGAACCAGAAATAAAACCAGATCACGCAGAAGTAGAACGAATTAAAAAGATGTATCCAGTAGGATTAGTTCATGGTACTTACATTATAGCCGAAAATGAAGAAGGAATGTTTCTAATCGATCAACATGCTGCTAACGAACGTATAAATTATGAATATTATTTAGAGGAACTAAGTAATCCACTTCCCAATAAAACGGACTTATTAGTACCTATCACCCTAGAGTTTCCTAGCAACGAATACATTATCTTAAAAGAAAATTTTGATATTTTAACTGATCTAGGATTTGATTTGGATGAATTCGGTTTTCAAACCATTGTGATTCGTGCCATCCCTATTTGGTTAATGAAAAGCAATACAGAACAAGCCGTTCGTAAAATCTTAGATATTATCATCACTAAAGAAAACTTTAAATTAGATAAATTCTTAGATCATATCGCAGCTACAGTTGCTTGTAAAGCCTCAATCAAAGCCAATGATCATATCACCCAAAACGATATGGAAGTTTTATTAGAACGACTACGTGCTTGTAAAAATCCTTTTACCTGTCCCCATGGCAGACCAACCATCATCACATATTCAAAATACGATTTAGAAAAATTATTCAAACGATCTATGTAAAAAAGTATGAATAAAAAATTATATTATAATAAGAACTAAAAAAGGAGAACTACTATGGCCAATGAATTATTAAAAAGATTTGTAAACGAAATAAAAAGAGACTCATCACATTATCACTTTTATCTAGAACACCCCATGATCATTCACGAAGAATTTCAAAGATTTGTTAAAAATCAAGAGAAAAATAACGAATACTTTGCTAAACTAATCAAAAGACATCATTTTATCAAAACCAATGATCATATCATCGAAACCCAAATTTCCGAAAATATAGCCAGTATTTCTGACTCTCTAACCAATAAAAACAAACATCAAATTATTTGTAAATACGGAGTAGTAAAAACACCAAAACCCCTAGAACTATTACTTACCAGTCAAAGCTGTTATCTAACAAATGGTATTTACGAATATACTGATGAAATCTATAGACAAATCATTCACCATGCATTCGGAAGCAAACCTAGTTTCATTATTGGAGCAATCGATCGTATTCATTATCAAGAAGTAGAAGGTATCATGACCAAAATCAATTCCATTTTTTTCGAAGAAAACAAAAAAAGAATTCAACTAATTCAAAAAGAGCTACACAAACGTCATATTCCGGTAACAGTTTACAAGGAAAATACCCAGAGGCATAATATTTACATGTTAGTACATAGAGGAGACCGAAAATGATTATCGTAATTGTTGGTCCAACGGGAGTAGGGAAAACGAAATTGAGTATTGAACTGGCTAAACAATATCACGCCGAGATCATCAATGCTGATAGTATGCAAGTATATAAAGAATTAAATATTGGAACTGCCAAAATAACTGAAATCGAAAAAGAAAACATTCCCCACCATCTATTTGATATTTGCGAGGTAGAAGATCCATATACAGTATATGATTACCAAAAAGATTGTCGAAGTGTACTAGATCATCTCTTAACCCAAAACAAAAATGTTATCATAGTAGGCGGAACTGGCCTCTACATAAAAGCTGCTTTATATAATTACAAATTCAAAGAAGAACCGGAGTTATCTACTTATGATCATTTATCGAATCAACAATTAGTTGATCAAATCAAAAGTTATCAAATAAAACCAAGTGCTCATATCAATAATCGAAAAAGATTAATTCGCGAACTAAACAAACTAGAAAACCATCTAACAACTGAAAAAAAAGGAGATCAGCCATTATATGACTTCCACATTATTGGTCTTACTACTGATCGTGAAAATCTATATAATATCATCAACGATAGAGTAGATAATATGATAAAAAATGGTCTACTAACCGAAGTGAAAACATTCTACGATCGTAATATTTATCCCAAATCTATTCAAACCGGAATTGGCTATAAAGAATTATATCCTTATTTTCGTAATGAAATATCGTTAGAAGAAGCAATCGCTAGAATCAAAAAAAATTCTAGGCATTATGCCAAACGACAATACACTTTTTTTAATCACCAATTACCAGTAAAATGGTTTGAAACAAACTACCAAAATTTTACCGAAACAATCGCTGAAATCATAACCTATCTAGAAAACAGCAAAAAAGAAATTCCAGACTAAGTCTTTGGAATTTCTTTTATTTTGCTTCCATATAAATAGTTGTATCAAAAAAATGTTGATCTGTATTTAAAGCGAACAACTCCTCCGTTGTAATTAGAAAGTAGTCATACTCTAAAACATCTTGCCCCGTATTCGTGATTGGATCATCCCAAGTAAGATCCAAATGAAGCCATTCATCATCTAGTTTTACCAAATTCCAAATATGATTTTCACTGGCTACCTTATAATTCTCAACTCCAAAACGATCCAAAAATAATTTCATACTATCACTATAACCACCACAAATAGCATAATGTTCAATCAAAGCTCCATAAGCAGTATCCGATTGATATTTTTTTACTTTCTTATCACTTCGATTTTTATCATAAACAGTATGATTGATAATATAGTCATGAATCGTTTTAATTTTAGTTTCCATTGTCATATCATCTGTAATATTTTCTTGAATAATCTGATCTACTACCTTTTCTAATTCGGCAATTTCGTAATCCGTATAATTACGAGTAACAGAAACTTGCACACGCCCTAAAGTATCAAATTCTGTTTCAATATTTTGAAATCCATTATAAACAGCTACAAAGTTATTAACAGAAGAAAGAAGTGTTTGATCTTCTGAAATACGATTCACATCATCTAAACAAGTTGCATAAGAAGTAGGACAGTAAAAAGTAAATTGATCTACTCCAGAATTAAGAATGGTATAATAGATATTGATTAAATCTTGCTGATTTTGAGGTTTAAATTGATCAGTTGTCTGAACAAAAGCATACTCTTTCTCTTGAAAATAATCATTATAAGCTATTTCTATCGTTTCCCCTTTAGGACTAAAACAAGTATCAACAATGGTTCGTACAATTCCATCTCGATACAAGAAACAAACCCCACCAATAACCAAAAGGACTACCAAATGAACCAATTTCCTCATTTTTTTCACCCACTTAAATTATAACAAACCACAAACAAAAAAAGAAGTAAAATTTTACTCCATTTCATTTTTTAATTTCGTTAATCTAGATTTTTCTCTTGCAGCTTTATTTTTATGAATTAATCCACTAGATACCGCTTTATCAATTCTTTTAATTGCTACTTTTAAATTCTCATCCGCTAATTCTTTGTTATTTTCTTTAGCCACTTTTCTAAACTTTTTAATAGATGTTTTCACACTAGAAGTAATGGCAGTATTGGCTCTTTCTTTTTTCGCACTTGTGATAACTCGTTTTTTAGCACTTTTAATATTTGGCATGATTTCACCTCACTTTTTATAACAGTTTAATTCTAACAAATTTTTCTTAAAAAAGCAAATAAAACTTACTATTTTTGGAAAAATAAATAACAGGTGATAAAATGAACAAAGAAATTGACATGAAAAATTATAATGTGAGAACCGATTTGGTAGTAGATTTATTCGATCATACCCAAAATTATCGAGATATCGAAATACAAGAAGAAAAAATGAATCAAGTAAAAATAACAGAAATCAATATTTTAAATGATAATAATGCACTCAATAAAAAGAAAGGTCGTTATATCACGATTAGTTTTAAAGATGCAACTGACAAAGAAAATGTCAAACAACTAGAGGAAGTTCTAATCAAATATTTAAAAAAATTATTAGAAGAATCTCACATTACTTTTGAACAAAAAGCCTTGATCATTGGACTAGGTAATATTCATTCCACACCTGATGCTCTAGGACCAAAGACCGTTGAAAAAGTACTAGTTACCAAATATTTATTTGATACTGATGGTATCGAGGTTTCCAAAGACTATCGTAATACTTCTAGTTTCACACCTGGTGTATTAGCCACCACAGGTATGGAAAGTAGCGATATGATCAAAGGAATCATCCAAGAAAGCAAACCCGATTTTCTAATCGTAATTGATTCTTTAGCCTCAAGTTCTATCGATCGCATCAATAAAACCATCCAATTAACCAATACTGGTATCAATCCTGGAAGTGGAATTGGTAATAACCGCAAAGAAATTAGTCAAGAAATTTTAAAAATTCCAGTAATTGCTATTGGTGTTCCTACGGTAATCGAAGCCATGGTTTTAGTAAGCGATACCATTCAGTATATGTATAAGCACTTAAGTTACAACAAAGACAATCTAAA
>JAQXIG010000148.1 GCA_029007685.1 bacterium
TAGAAGATACCACAGCTACTACTGCTGAAATGATTTTAGCTGGACAAACTGTTTGGATTTCCAATGGTTCTACGAATACTAAAATTACAGGTACCATGGGACATCGTGGTGACCTATATCATACGTTCAGGATCGATGAAGATACACCAATCGATGTTGAGCCGATAAGAATGGCTGCAGGTTATTATGGTGGAGGTATGATCTCTATACAATTAGGACTAACTCAAACCAATTTTGAGTCGGCTCACCTTTTATTTGGACAAACAGCCTATAAATACAAGGATAATATGTTAACAAAAATTACAGGTAGCATGATAGCTCATGGTGAAGTGGGTTCTGATCCAACTCTTACTGCTGACAATATGATAAAACCAAGTTCCGTTTACAATCTCGCTGCTGGTTATTATACCGGTGGGGCTATTGGAGTTGATTTGAGTGATGCTACCCTTACAGATAGCGATGCTAGGTATTTATTAAAAAATAAAAAGGCATGGGGGATAAGCTCTACTGGGACTAATACCTTGATTACAGGTAGTATGGAGAATCAAGGTGCAGTAAATAAGACATTGACGAAGAATGATCACACATATAAAATCCCAGCAGGTTATCATAATGGTGAAGGTACAGTTTCGGCTATGGGACTTTATGAGCAAGGTAAAGCTGAAGGGATTGCTGAAGGACAATCCAAAAAGATGGTGAAAGTAATAGATAACTTCGAAATGCCGTGTCATATAGCTGGCAATATAACTTTTAGTACTGGCGGTGCTAATAATGTTGAAGTATTGTATGGCACGCAAAATAGAACATATTTCACAACAGATGTTTTTACAAAATATGGTATAGATCTTAGTCAATTAACAAAAGATGACTTTTATTTAATGCCTAGAAATGTGCAATTATTGACTTTTGAGAATGCCCCTCGGCTAGACAATAATTTAGGGGATATAAGTGGAACCAAGCTGTTCACAAGTTATCAAAATAATAAATTAGCGCTCAGAGCGCAAGGATTCAATGAGACTCAGTATTATAAGATATGTTATAATAACGCAGATCTTTATCTTAGTCTCCCATAAGTTAAATATGTTAAAATTGAAAAGCCAAAATATATCATGTCAAATCATGTATATTTTGTTGCTTTTTTTTCTTTGGGTGTTATAATAGGAAGCATAGTTTTGGAGGTAGTGCCATGGAAAAATCTAATAAAGAAAATCTTCCTGTTTTATTTCTATTCGACATGGTACTGTTTCCATCTAGTGAAATGAGATTGGAATTATCTACGTTAGAGGAAAAACAGATTGTTTCTTTGGCAGAGGGATACTTTGATAGTAATATTTTAATTGTTTCTCCAACAAATGATGTTAAGAAAATGGAATTATTACCATCTGTTGGGATTATTGCGCAAATTAGAATGCGTATGGATATGCCTAATGGAAAAACTAGGTTAGCTCTTCATGGTCTAAAAAGGGTAGCGATTACCGAATATCAAGAAGAAAATATTGGTTTAAATGCAATTTACGAGGAATTATCTTCTGTCGTATCGAATCCTAAAGAAGAGATTGCTTGTGTTAGAAAGATTATGAATCTTTTGGAAACTTATATTGATGATTACTCCTATAATAATAATCTCTTGAATAATTTGATTGGAATAAATAACTTAGATCGTATTACTGATTTAGTCGCACCGACCTTACCAATCGACTATATTCGAAAAACAGCCTACATTGAAGAAATAGATCCTATCAAACGAAGTAAAATGATTATGGAAGATATTAATCACGATTTAATGATACTAGAACTGGAGAAGAAATTGGATGAAAATTTGGCATCTGAGTTAGAAAAGCATCAAAAAGAATATATTTTGCGTGAGAAAATTCGCTTGATTAAAGAAGAATTAGGAGATGTTAAGGATAAAGATAGTGACATTGAAATTTTACGTGATAAAGTGAAACAATTAAATTGTAATGAGAAAGTCTTGGAACGATTAGAAAGTGAAATCGGTCATTATGAAACGTTAAGTATCCACTCTCCTGAAATAGGAATGATTAGAAACTATATTGATTGGCTATTAGCGTTACCTTGGAATACTTTTACTAAGGATAATAATGATTTAGTGCAAGTAAAACAAATCTTAGATGATTCTCATTATGGTTTAGAAACTGTAAAAGAGAGAATTTTAGAATATTTAGCTGTAAAACAATATAGTAAAAATATTAAAAGTCCTATTATTTGTTTGGTAGGACCTCCAGGGGTTGGGAAAACTTCTCTTGCGAAAAGCATTGCGGAAAGTCTAAATCGAAATTGGACTAAAATATCAGTTGGTGGTATCCACGATGAAGCTGAAATTGTGGGACATCGCAGGACCTATATTGGAGCAGCACCAGGTTTGATTGTCCAAGGATTGAAAAAAGCTAAGAGTATGAATCCTGTTTTTATTATCGACGAAATTGACAAAATGACTAAAGATATCAAAGGAGATCCGGCATCTGCCTTATTAGAAATTTTAGATCCAGAACAGAATAAAGAATTTAGAGATCATTATATAGAAGAAGGAATCGACTTAAGTAATGTTCTTTTCATCACTACTGCTAATTACTATGATCAAATTCCATTAGAATTATTGGATCGTTTAGAGATTATAGAATTATCTTCTTACACTGAATATGAAAAATTAGATATCGCTAAAAACTATTTAATTCCACGAGAAGCAAAAGAGCATGGGATAAAAATCAATGATTTACTAATCACCGAGGAAACCATCCTAAAAATAGTTCATGACTACACGAAAGAAGCAGGGGTAAGAGAATTAAGTCGTTTCATTGCTAGTCTTTTTCGTAAAAAAGTCAAATCTATTGTTATGAATGAAGCGGAAACGGATTCTGAAATTACCATCTATAACTTAGAAAAATATCTAGGGAAACCGAAATATATGTGGAATAACAATGATATTATGGAAAGAGTTGGAGTTGTCAATGGAATGGCTTATACTCCTTTTGGTGGAGATATTTTACCGATCGAAGCAGTTCTATTTCCAGGAAATGGTAATATTATTTTAACAGGAAGCTTGGGAGAAGTGATGAAAGAATCTGCTCACCTAGCATGCGATTATTTAAAATCCAATTATCAAGAATTTAAAATTGATTATCATTTATTTCAAAAATTCGACATTCATATCCATGTTCCTGAAGGTGCGGTTCCTAAAGATGGTCCAAGTGCAGGGGTAACCATCACTACTACTTTATTATCTCTGTTAACCAATCAAGCTATTCATACCAATGTTGCGATGACAGGAGAGATGACGTTAAGGGGAAAAGTGCTCCCTATTGGTGGTTTAAAAGAAAAAATCATCGGGGCTAGTCGTAATGGGATTCAACTTATTTTTATTCCAAGACAAAATGAAAGAGATTTAAAAGAAATTCCTGATGATATAAAAGCTTCCATGAAAATTATCTTAGTAGACCGTTACCAAGATATTAAAAGAATATTATTCAAATTAAAAAGGAGAGAAAAAAAATATGAATCCCATGATCCGAGAAATATTAGATTGCAGCTTGATTAAAAAAATGTTTTTAGATTCTCCTATAGAAGAAATCATAGTTTCCTATCAAGAAGAAGAAAATTTAGAGAAAATGTGCCAATATATTTGTCAAATTATGAATGAAGATGATTTTTTTCTATCTGATGATCAATTGATTAGAAAGTTAGATGAATTTATATACTGTACAAGATTTTCGAAAAAGCACTCTTCCAATATCATTTATTTAGAAAATCAAATTATTATTCAATTACGTCAATATAAAAGTATGAGTGCTTTAGAAAAATCATATGCTCGTAAAGCTTTTATTGGCGAAGAAGTCACTACTCGTGATCTTTCTTTTTTTTATAATAGAGAAGATTGTATGCACCTTATTCATAACTTTATTAGACGTGATTATGATAATATCATCAATTTATTACATTTTACTTATCATGGTATGAATTATGAAGAAGTGTGCTCAGTGATTAATCTTTTAAAAAATAGATACCCAGAATTATTAGTAGAAAATACTAAAATTTATAATGCCATCTCCTCTATATTAATTTACATGAGAACCAATAGAATCTATCAAAATCCGATCCTTGAGTTTTTCTGTCAAAACAAATTAAAGAAGACAGAGAAAAAATTAGAAAATTTAGAAGGAAATTCTTATATTAAAAAATAAAGTGAAAAGGCG
>JAQXIG010000149.1 GCA_029007685.1 bacterium
GAATATAAGCAACTACAATTAAAGTTATAGTTACAACTAAACCCATAATAAAAAAAAGAACATAGTGATATGTTCTGCGTTAGCATGCCTTAATATTAATTTAAGATAAAAAATTTCAAAATTTAATATGTATTGCCCAGATTTTTTAAATAATTTCGTAAAATACCGAAACTCAAAAATATTTTCATCTTTAATATTTAATAAATTTAATATATAATTATTTGTAGACATAAGTTTATTCCTTTCAATGTTTTAGTTAGCAATTACATTGTATCAAACTTATGTCTTTTTATTAAATAAAAATAGCATTGGTAAAATTCCCACCAACACTATTTATAATACAACCAAAAAATGAATTTTCTTACTTTTTTTTAATAAAAAATAAAAAATTAATCAAAGAAAATCCTTGCTTTTAGCTAGGTTACGTGCTATAATTCTAGGCGTGTGGCTGCTTAGATGTGTAAGGTTGCTGATACACCAGGTTAAGTTGTTAAAACAAAAAAAGAGAAAAATCAGGTTTTTACACGGAGCAAGTCTATACCAGATATAGGCGAAGGGAGGATTCAAAAATGGCAAATGAAAAAGTTCGCATAAGATTAAAAGCATATGATCATAGAATTCTAGACAATGCTGCAAAGAAAATAGTAGAAACAATCAAAAGATCTGGTGGTGAAATCAGTGGGCCAGTACCACTACCAACAGAGATTGAAAAATTCACTATTTTAAGAGCTGTTCATAAATATAAAGACAGTCGTGAACAATTTGAAATGCGTACACACAAAAGACTTATTGATGTCAAAAATCCAAGCAAGGAAACAATTGATGCATTAGCGCATTTAGATTTACCAAGCGGTGTTGATATCCAAATCAAAGTAGAACAATAATAGGAGGAAAAAGTTATGAAAGGAATCTTAGGTACAAAAATAGGTATGACTCAAGTATTTACTACAAATGGTAAATTAATTCCTGTTACTGTCATTGAAATTGAACCAAATGTTGTAACTCAAATTAAAACTGTAGAAAAAGAAGGTTACGATGCTATTCAATTAGGATACAAAACAGTAAGAGAAAAAGTGAGCAATAAACCAAAAGTGGGACATACTAAAAAAGCAAATACAGAACCTCAGCGCTTCTTAAGAGAAATCAGGGGAGTAAACGTAAGTGACTATACATTAGGTCAGGAAATCAAAGCTGACATTTTCACCAAAGGTGAAATTGTTGATGTTAGTGGAATTAGCAAAGGAAAAGGATTCCAAGGTGTTATTAAAAGACATAACCAATCTCGTGGACCAATGGGACATGGTTCTCAATATCACAGAGGTGTAGGTTCATTAGGTACTATGTTACCAATGCACGTATTAAAAGGTAAAAAATTACCTGGACATATGGGACATGAAGCATGTACAATTCAAAATTTAGAAATCGTAGATGTCGATTTAGAAAATAACGTTATCTTAGTAAAAGGTAATGTACCAGGTCCTAAAAAATCTTTAGTTATGATTAAAACTTCAGTAAAAAAAGGTGAAAAAGTAAACGAAAGTGAAGAATTAATTACTTACGTTGAAATTCCTACAGAAGAAGCTGTAGAAGAAGAGGCTAATGAAGAAGTGAGCCAAGTAGAATCAACTACTGAAGAATCAAGTGAAGAAGTAAACGAATAATCATCACAGAGAAAAAAAGAAAAATGAAATGTGATGAAAGGAGGAATTAAAGATGGAAAAATTAAAGGACGTTAAATTAAATAAAGAATTATCAGACATTAAACCTAATGAAAAAGTGTTATACGATGCCATTATTCTTTCGCAAGCATCATTAAGACAAGGAACTCACTCAACAAAAACACGTAGTGAAGTACGTGGTGGAGGAAGAAAACCATGGCGTCAAAAAGGAACAGGGCATGCTCGTCAAGGATCTATCCGCTCAGTTCAATGGGTAGGTGGAGGGAGATATGGTACTCCAGTTCCAAGAGATTACTCTAAAAAACAAAACCGTAAAGAAAGAAGATTAGCATTACAAACGGCCTTCTTAAATTTATATAATGAAAAAAATATCATGGTAGTAGACGAAATAAAAATGACTACACCAAAAACAAAAGAAATGGTTGCAATTTTAAATAATTTAGAATTAGCTGACAAAAAAGTGTTAGTAGTTCTTCCAGAATTAGATGAAAATATCATATTGGCATCTAGAAATTTAGGAAATATGATGGTAATTTTACCAACAGAAATGAATGTATTAGATTTAGTAGCAACGGATGTCGTATTAACTACAAAAGAAGGATTTGCTAGTATCGAGGAGGTGCTAAAATAATGGATACAAAGTATTTAGAAATCATAAAAGCACCAGTAATTACTGAAAAAAGTGCTAATTTAGGGAAAAACAAAGAACAATATGTGTTCAAAGTGGACCCTAAAGCCAATAAAATTGAAATCAAACAAGCAATTGAAAAAATATTTAATGTGAAAGTACAAGAAGTACGTACAATCAACGTTAAACCTAAAAAGAGAAGAGTTGGTCGTTACACTGGTTTAACAAATCGTACCAAAAAAGCGATTGTTACATTAGCAGAAGGTCAATCAATCGAACTTAATTAGAAGGAGGGTTACTCATGGCAATAAGAAACTATAAGCCAATTACACCTGGACAAAGAAAAAGAAGTACACTGATTAATAGTGAAATTACAAAAGATACTCCTGAAAAAAGTCTAGTTGTAAGCTTAAAGAAAAATGGTGGTCGTAATAATCAAGGTAAAATCACTGTCAGACATCATGGTGGTGGAGCAAAAAGAAAATATCGTATCATCGATTTTAAGCGTAATAAAATCGATATACCAGGTAAAGTTGCTAGCATTGAATACGATCCAAATAGAACCGCAAATATTGCGTTAATTAATTATAACGATGGTGAAAAGAGATATATCATCGCTCCAAAAGGTTTAAAAGTAGGGGACGTTATTCAGTCTGGAGAAGCAGCTGATATTAAAGTAGGAAATGCACTTCCTATTATGAATATCCCAGTTGGTACTATGATCCATAATATCGAGCTTCGTCCTGGGAAAGGTGGAGAACTTGCCCGTAGTGCTGGAGCGAGTGCTCAAATTCTTGGACGTGAAGGAACTTATGTAATGGTAAGACTTTCAAGTGGAGAACAAAGATTAATTTTAGGAACTTGTTTTGCAACGATCGGAGAAGTTGGAAACGAAGATCAAAATCTAGTGAGATTAGGAAAAGCCGGACGTACTCGTCATAAGGGAATTAGACCTACAGTTCGTGGATCTGTTATGAACCCTAATGATCATCCACATGGTGGTGGTGAAGGTCGCGCGCCAATCGGACGTAAAGGGCCAGTTACTCCTTGGGGTAAACCAGCACTTGGATATAAAACACGTAAGAAAAAAACGTCTGATAAATTTATCGTACGTCGTCGTAATAGTAAATAGGAAAGGATATAAGAGATTATGGCAAGAAGTTTAAAGAA
>JAQXIG010000150.1 GCA_029007685.1 bacterium
AATGGTAGGAGAAGATAACCTAGAAGAAGTAGCAGAAACAGTCGCAATAGCAGCCTTAAAATATGCTGATTTCTTACCATATAGAAGTAAAGATTATATCTTTGATGTAAATAAATTTGTAGATTTAGAAGGAAAAACAGGACCATACTTACTTTATTCTACTGTTAGAATGAAATCCCTTCTAAATAAAGCTAATCATAAAGTGACTAAAGATGAAGAAAAAACATTATCCAATGAAACAGATAAAGAAGTAATTCAAGTTTTATTAAAGTTACCTGTTGTGTTAAAGAAAGCATATGAAGAAAAATCATTAAATGAAATAGCAGAATATCTATACAAACTAACAAGTACCTACAATAAATTCTATTCTGAGAATCATATTTTAACTTGTGAAGATCAAACATTAAAGAATGCTTGGCTTAGTTTAACACAAATAGTTTATGATACAAATACATTACTTTTAAATACTCTAGGAATAGATATACCAGAAAAAATGTAAAAAATGGTTGCATTTATATAAAAATAATGATATAAGTTTAAATGATATTTAAAAAGAAACAGATCGATTGTTTAATTATAGGAGGATGAACAATGAGTCTAAAAAATATAAAAAAAGAAGATCTTGAATTATTATCTAATAAAGATATTACGAATTTGCTTTTAGAAGAAAAAGGATGCCAAAATACAGCTAACTTATTTAAGAAAATAATAAAATTATTAGAACTACCAGAATCTACTTTTGATAAAAAAATAGGAGATTATTATACATCTTTAACTACTGATAAAAGATTTATCTTATTAGAAGATGGTACTTGGGATTTAAGAAGTCGTCATACTTCAGATAAATTAGTTAAAATGATAGAAGATGACGAAGAAGAAGAACTAGAAGAAATGAAAGAAGACGAAGAGGAAGAATTAGAAGAAGATTTAGAAGATAATTATGATAGCATTGATAGTGATGAAGATGATATCAGTGATTCTGATGATGATTTAAAAGACTTAGTAGTATTAGATGAAGACGAACTAGAATTAGAACAGTAATTTTAGTTCTTTTATTTTTGAAATACATTATCAAAAAAGAAAAAAAATGATACAATAATAACATAGAAATAAATAAAGGAGCGATAAAATGCATTATATAAATCAAATAAAAGAAAAAGCAAAATCAGAAAAAAAAAGAATCGTATTACCAGAGACAATGGATGAAAGAGTGTTAGCAGCCGCAATCATTGCTAGTGAAGAAAATCTAGCAGATATCATTTTAATCGGAAATAAAGGAGATTTAGAAACCCAAGATCCAAAGTTGAAAAATATCACCATCATCGATCCTCAAAATAGTGAGTTAACAGAAAAATATATTAAAAAATTAGTAGAGCTGCGAAAGGAAAAAGGAATGACACCAGAAGAAGCCACGAAATTACTATTAGAAGATTATATGTACTATGCATGCATGCTAGTTCTAGATAAACAAGCAGATGGAGTAGTAAGTGGTGCCTGTCATTCAACCGCTAATACACTAAGACCCGCATTACAAATTATTAAAACAGACCCTACTACTAAATTAGTATCTGCATTCTTTTTAATGGTAGTACCTAATTGCGAATATGGGGAAAATGGAGTATTTCTATTTGCTGACTGCGGATTAGAACAAAATCCAACTTCTGAAAAATTAGCTGAAATTGCCGGAACCAGTGCCAAAAGTTTTGAAAGGCTTGTTGGAAAAAAGCCTTATGTTGCCATGCTTTCTCATTCGACCAAAGGAAGTGCTCAACATGTTGATATCGATAAAGTAGTAGAAGCAACTAAGATAGCAAAAGAACATTATCCCCAATATCAAATCGATGGTGAGTTACAGTTAGATGCTGCTATCATCCCAGAAGTGGCACAAAGTAAAGCACAAGATAGCCAAGTAGCAGGACGTGCTAATGTATTAGTCTTTCCAGATTTAGATAGTGGAAATATTGGTTATAAATTAGTTCAAAGACTAGCGAAAGCAGAAGCTTATGGACCTCTCACTCAAGGAATCAATGCTCCAATTAATGATCTATCACGAGGATGCAGTATCGAAGATATCATAGGAGTAATTGCGATCACTGCTGTTCAGGCCCAAAATAAGTAGCATTTTAACATAAGTATGCTATAATACTAAAAGACAAGGAGAATTCAACTTTAGATCAAACAGAATGGATTTCCAAAATAGAACATAGATTGAACAAGAAAATAAAGCTAAAGAAAAAAAGCCAGAATTCAAGTTCATATAGGAAAGGATCGATAATATGATAGAGAGATTAGATGCGATTGAGACTAGATATCACAAATTAGAACAAGAACTTTCTAATCCTGATGTTTACAGCGACATGAATAAAATGAGAGCTTTATCAAAAGAAAAAGCTGATTTAGAAGAAACGGTAATAACTTATAAGCGTTATAAAGAAGTAATAACGGGAATAAAAGATGCTAAAGAAATGTTAAAAGACCCTGAAATGGCTGAGCTAGCACGCGAAGAATTAGAATTATTAGAAACTGAAAAACCAACTATTGAATCAAACTTAGAAGTTCTTCTAATTCCTAAAGATCCAAACGATAGTAAAAATGTCATTGTAGAAATTCGTGGTGCCGCTGGTGGAGATGAAGCCAATATTTTTGCTGGTGACTTATATCGTATGTATTCTCGTTATGCCGAAAAACAAGGTTTTAAAATTGAACTGATTAATGCCGAAGAAGGAGAGGCAGGAGGTTTTTCTCAAATCGAATTCATGGTAAAAGGAGAAGGAGCTTATTCAAAATTAAAATATGAAAGTGGTTCCCATCGTGTGCAAAGAGTACCAGAAACCGAATCCCAAGGCAGAATTCAAACTTCAACTGCTACTGTTCTAATCATGCCAGAAGCTGAAGATGTAAATATCGAAATAAATCCTAGTGACCTAAGAATTGATATTTACCGTTCATCTGGATGTGGAGGTCAAGGGGTAAATACCACCGATTCTGCTGTCAGAATTACACACTTACCAACCAACACCGTTGTGACTTGTCAAAATGAACGAAGTCAAATTCAAAACAAGGAACAAGCAATGAAAGTATTAAAAGCCCGCCTTTATGAACAAGAACTCCAAAAACAAGAAGAAGCCCTAGGAACAGAAAGACGAAATAAAATCGGAACTGGCGACCGTGCTGAAAAAATCAGAACCTATAACTATCCGCAAAATCGTGTAACCGATCATCGCATTTCTTATACTACAAATAATTTAGATCGCATTATGAATGGAGCCATTGATGAAGTAATTGAAGCTCTAATTCACGAAGATCAAAAACGTAAACTAGCTGGAGAAAAAAATGACAAAATCTAAAACTTCAACAGTAGAAGAATTAATCGTTTATGGAAAAAGTAAGGTTCATTCAACTCAAGCAAAAATGTTACTTGCCAACTTACTAAATAAAAACCCCTTAGAATTACTAAACTGCCTAAATGAAGAAATCCCTCTAGAAGTAAGACAAAAATATCAAAAACAATTAGAGTTATTAAACAAAAAAAAACCAATTCAATATGTAATCGGAAATACGAATTTCTATGGAAATAAATTTTTAGTAAATGAACATACTCTAATTCCCCGTTTTGAAACCGAAGAATTAGTAGAAAAAACCTTATACCATATCAAAAAAATTTTTTCTGATCAAACTCTAAAAATAATTGATTTAGGAACAGGAACTGGATGTATTGGAATTACCCTAAAAAAGAAACTTCCAAACACCGAAGTTACTCTAGTAGATATTAATCCCAATACTTTAGAAGTAACCAAACAAAATGTTAGAAATCTTCAAACAGAAGTAGCAATCATCCAAAGTGATTTTTGGAATCAGATTACACAAAAATATCATGTCGTAATTAGCAATCCACCATACATAAAAACAACCGAAACAATCGAATCAATTGTCAAAGAAAATGAACCACACATCGCCTTATATGCTGGAGAAGATGGATTAGATTGTTATCGTAAAATTATTAGTAACTTAAAAGAACATTTATTATTTCCGTACATAGTTGCCTTTGAAATTGGATGTACTCAAAAAGAAGAT
>JAQXIG010000151.1 GCA_029007685.1 bacterium
AAAATATTGATTTACCTAACAATTATGCTTAAAACACTTGATTTTTATATTTTAAAAGTCGATTTTCATCGACTCTTCTTTGCGTGGAATAATATAAAAATTTGTTTTTTTTGATTATTTTTAGATATAAATATCATAACACTCAAAAAAGAAAAAGACGATTAATTTCGATCATCTCTTCCTACAATCATCAAAACAAAATGTAAAATTTCAAGTAAAGTTGCAGCTAATCCTGCTACATAAGTCATAGCTGCTGCTTTTAACATGTCTCGACTATCAACAATTTCATTAGAATCCAATATTTTCAAATTCATAAGTTGATTAAGTGCCCGTTTAGAAGCATTAAACTCAACCGGTAACGTAATCAATTGAAATACTAAAATAACCAATAGTAATGCAATACCTAACCAAGCCAAATCTAAAAAACGAAAAAGAAAGCCAATCATAATCGCCAAATATCCAAATTTAGAAGCAAAGCTAACTAACGGGAAAATAAATCCCCTTAGTTTAATAAAAAAGTACCCTTCCTTATCCTGAATTGCATGACCAACTTCATGAGCCGCTACACTACAAGCCACAATACTAGTACCATGAAAAATATCAGATGACAACCTCACAACCTTACGATTTGGATCATAATGATCCGTTAATGTTCCTTTAACCTCAGTAACATAAATATCGTGAAGTCCATTTTGATCTAATGTCATCCTAGCTACTTCTTGCCCTGTTAAACCTTTACTATTTTTCTTCTTACTATACTGTTGATACCTACTATTGACAAAAAACTGAGCCACCAAAGTAACAACAGTACCTAAAATCATCAATCCATAACCAAGAAGATCATAACCGTAATACAATATCTAACACCTCCTATAATATTTCGTAAATAGTTCCTTCTCGCGTATCCTGAATACGAATTCCTTTTTCTAATAACTCCTTACGAATGGTATCTGCTCTTTCGAAATCTTTATGACTTTTTGCTTCTTTTCTTTCCTCAATCTTTTCTAAAATATATTGCTCAAATTCAAGATCTATCTCTTTTTCTTCCTCAATTAAAGAAAGAGATAGCACTTGATCAAAGTTTTCAATTAAATAAAGTTTTGTAAAATCAGTTAACTCATCATCTTTTAATACATCATAAACTAAAGTTAACATACTAGAAGTATTAATATCATTACCAAAAGCTTCCTTAAATTTATCTTGATAAAAATCGATTTTTCCCTCTTTTAAATTAGGTGTACGGTCTAAACTCTGAATACGGGACTTTAATTTCTTATAAGTTGCTTCTGCTTGCTCCAAAGCCTCATAACTAAAAACCAAATTTTTTCGATAATGACTTCCTAAACAAAAATAACGATAACTTAAAGGATCATAACCTTTCTCTTCTAGTAAAGAAAGCGTTAAAAACTCACCATTAGATTTACTCATTTTACCACTCTGATCATTCAAATGCTCACCATGCATCCAATACTTACACCACGGATGTCCAAAATAAGCTTCACTTTGCGCAATTTCATTCGAGTGATGTGGAAAAATATTATCAACACCACCACAATGAATATCTAAATACTCACCCAAATATTTAGCACTAATTCCACTACATTCAATATGCCATCCAGGATAACCGACTCCCCAAGGAGAATTCCATTTCATAGCTTGATTTTCAAATTTACTAGTAGTAAACCAAAGTCCAAAATCAGCCGGATTCTTCTTAGCCGAATCTGCATCAACAGTATCACGAACTCCAACCATCAAATCATCAGGATTCTTTCCAGATAATTGATAATAACGATCCGCCTTACGAATATCAAAATAAACATTACCATTACTAATATAAGCATACCCATCTTCTAACATTTTTGTAACCATTTTAATATAAGTATCAATGTGTTTACTAGCAGCTTCCACAATGGCTGGTTTTCGAATATTTAATTTCTCTGTATCCTTAAAAAAAGCTTCGGTGTAAAACTGTGCAATCTCAAAAACCGTTTTTCCCTCACGCATAGCTCCCTTAGTCATTTTATCTTCACCATCATCACTATCATCAGTTAAATGACCAACATCAGTAATATTCATAACTCTTTTGACATCATATCCTAAATATTGCAGCCCTTTCTCTAAGACATCCTCAAAAATATAAGTCCGTAAATTTCCAATATGTGCATAATGATAAACCGTAGGACCACAGGTATACATACGAACAATCCCCTCTTCATGAGGAATAAATTCTTCTACTTGTCTCGTCAATGTATTATATACTTTCATTTAATCACCTTTTTCATTATATTATAAAACTATGGGATAATTATAAAAATATCTTCAAAAGATAAAATAATTATAACACGATTGCTAACTATTGAAAACCTAGATACTCACTTTAAGTTAGAAACTTAAGTGCTTTATTTCGTACAAGAATAAAAATTCTTTTAGTAATATGTCTATAACTTTTTTCGATTTCCCTATATTGAATGGAAACCAAATTTACTATTATCCTAAAAACCATGATAACTACTAGTCACAATATCTAAAATGGAGGTATCATTTCCTAAATTTCATGCTAATAACCCCCATAAAAAATTGGCATATAAGAATTGGCATATAAAATAAAACTACTCAATAAGCCCCTTTATTCTCCCATAAAAAATCATAACTTCTATAATAACACCTACAACATATTAAAAATATACCTAGAATCAGTAGCGTAAAACCAATCACGATTCATCCCAAATAAATAATATATCGCATTATGAATAGACATAGAGTAATGAAGTAGATACTTATCCATAATAGATTCTAAATACTTACCACCTTTGATATTCTTCACTGAAAAGTAGTAATATAATAAATCCTCAACATAATTACCAGTATATTTATACGGCAAATAACATCTATTAGAATACTCAACTAATAATTTCTCAAATATTTCGTAATCTTTAACATTAACTGATCTTCTCTCAATCTATAAACTCCTATAATTAATATTTCATACCTCAGATCTTCTTAGTTAGTTAGAAATCAAAAGAAAAATGACAAAAATCAAGCTGAAATTTGCCACTTATTTTCATATTAGATAATATCTAAAACCAATACTATTCTACCACAATCCAAGCATTTGGCAAACTACGTATTGTCCTTTTTTTACCATTAAACGGGATATTAATATATTCGTGATTTTCTACCATACTAGTAGAAGTACCACCATCTAAATTAGCAGCATTATAAGCCCCATATCGTTCCATAATATCTGCCAAATCACTATAACTAGCCCCTTTACTATGTGGCTGATCTCCATCAATAACCAGTAATAATACAATCCCGTCTTTTCGTTGTCCAATAACGGTTCTAGCACAAGCCCACTGATAGCTTTCTTCCTTAAAATAATTAACACCATCCACAATTAAGTAAGGACCCCAATCAACCGCATCACGAATTTTCATATCCAAAGCTTCCTCAGCGCTAACATTCCTCAATACTAATCGATGATTCTCATCAAAACCAATCATACCACCACTATCAAGTCCCCTTCTAAAATTAGTTAGTAACTTGCCATTTTGAATAACCATTCCATGAGGAATACCACCATTACTATCCCAATTAGGATCATAAAAACCACCAGCATTCATAGCTACTAACGCATTGTAATTTTTAGAAATTTGAGACAAAATTTGCCCAAAAGAAGAATCATCAACTCCTGCTCCTATCGACGTACCAATTTTAACTTTGGAAGGCTCATAAACCACCGTCATGTACCCACTATACTTAGAAATTCCATCACGCAATGTTCCCTGAATTTTAATAATTTTATAAATATCATTAGGATGATCTTTTTTTAAAATTTCTTCCTCATAAGAATTAGCATAAGTATTCATTTCAAACTCAATCGGTTTAAACTCATACAATTGATTACTACTAGCACCATGATAAGAAAAAGGTATAAAATGCTCTAAAGATTGCTGAATCATATCTTGATTGAAAAAAAGATTTGCCAAATACTGATAATTTTTAGTATTCATCACATCTTGTATAAACTGAGTTCGATAACTAGAATCACTTCCATACAGCATCCAAATAAAAGCACTAAAAAACAAAATTGGTATCACTAATAAACTATATAATACAGTATGCATTTTTCGCCAACGAATCTGATATGTCCTTTGAATTCTAAAAATAGAAGTAAGTAAGAAAATCCCTACTAAGATAAAAACAAATCCCCCAATCAAAAATGCAAAATGAAATTGCTGAAAAAAAACATAATCACTATGACGAGATACAAAATAAAAAAAGAAACACAAAGGAACAAAAAGAATCGTAATAAACAGCCAAACCTTTAAACGATTTAAAAAACGTCTCTGCGCCAAAAAATTACAAAATTCTTGATTTATCTTAGCCAAAAAGTTAGTAATTTTCTTCTTCTTTTGAACAGAATCAGGAATCTCCACTTTAAAATTATCTTCAATATAAGCAATCATTTTACTTTTATTCTCTAATAATTCCTTTGGTATCTGCAACTCCATCGTTTGTTCTAAAAAAGAAATAACATCATCATCTCTATGAAACATACCATTCACTCCAATACTACTAAAAAACACTAAATACTATTACGCTCCCATAATTGACATTGTTTAGTAAAAAGAGAATATACTTGTTGAAGCGAATCATAAGTAGTAGAAAAAGTAACATAACTATTTGAAATACGCTCACATTTTTCTTCCTTACCTAACGTCATACCTTGGCTACAAATCATATCCATTTGTTGATAATCCAAATCAATCTGTTTCTTCAAATGATGAATCTGATCCATCACTTGTTCATATTCGCCCATTTTAGCAATCGCCTCTTCGTAATAAAGAGCAAAAAAGTCATTCATAGAAATCATCTGTAAATGAGCTTGCTCGAAATTATCCTGAAGATGCTCATAATATTTCTCCGTAGAAAAAGCTAATACCATAGTATCATCTCTATCATTCTGATAACTATTCAAAAAATCAAGTAAAAAGCCACTAAGAATAAAAAGAAAGGACAAACACAACAACAAAGAAGGAACCAAGAACTGTTTCATAATCTCACCTAATGATAATTATAACAAATTTCTATCTTTATTCCTAATACTTTTTAAATTTTTTCACCTAAGAATTCTTAGCCAAAAATATCAAATAAGCATAAAAAATAGTTCATTATAAAAAATGTCAAAAAAAAAGAGAAAAAGCTATAAAAGATAATTTCAACCTACATTTTGCAATGAAATATCATTTTTTCCAATTAAAATATGATCTATAACGTAATTATCAATCTTTTCCTCCATAATTTTATCTACTCTTCTAGCACCGAACTCAGAAAATTCACATAGTTGAACAATATCCTTCAACACTTGATCTGAAAAATGTAAAGTAATTCCTCGTTCTTTAAATTTTTGCTTGACCACTTTTAGTTTATCTTTCACAATCTTACAAATACTATTAAAATCCATACGATTAAATTCAATCACGTTATCAATACGATTCAACAACTCCAATGAAAGAAACTCCTTCAATTTTGTTTTCACATTCACACTACAATTAGAAAATCCCAATTCAGAATTAGAAAAACCAAGATTACTAGTCATAATGATAATATTATGTTCCAAATGAATAACATTTCCTCTAGAATCTGCAATTTTCCCTTCATCTAAAATCTGCAAAAATAAATTTAAAACAGCAGGATGAGCTTTTTCAATCTCATCTAATAAAATAACAGGATGAGGTTTGTTTTTAATCTCTTCTAATTTATTTTTACAATCATCATATCCTACATAACCAGGATTAGATCCAATAATCTTATGAATAGCACTACTATCACGATATTCACTCATATCTAGTCGAATAAAGTTATCTTTTCCAAACAAATAGTTACTATACTCTTTAGCCAATAAAGTCTTCCCCACTCCCGTTGGCCCAACGAATAAAAAAGAGGCAGGTTTGATAGAATCCCGAAATCCCAACTTAATTCGCTTCGTAAAATTAACCAGTTCCAAAATTGCCTCATCTTGCCCTCTAATACAACCACGTAACTTTTTAGAAAGAGCTGAAATATAACTAGCTTTACAAGAATCAATTTCATAAACCGGAATCTTAGTTTTTAAACTAATAACTTGAGCAACATCTTCTATTTTTACAATCTTATAATTTTTATGCTTTAAGCGTTTTAATTCAATCAAATTAATTTCACTATGAATTACTTTTTCCTCAAGTCGCAATCGTGAAGCTTCCTCGAATTTTTGTTTCATAATGAATTGATTTTTTTTATCCACAATTTCTGTTAATTTTTCTTGATACAAATCCAAAGTTTTAGTATTTTTATCAGCAGTTAAAGATACTTTTGCACAAACTTCATCTAAAATATCAATAGCCTTATCTGGTTGTTTACGATTATAAACATAACGATCCGTAAATTCTATAATCTTTCTTAAAATATCATCCGATACCTTAACATTATGATATTCTTCATATAAAGGACGCAATTTAGCCAAAATATCATAAACTTTCTCCAAACTAGGTTCCTCTACAAATATAGTTTGAAATCTACGATCAATAGCTTTATCCTTTTCAATAGACTGTTTGTATTCTTCAGTAGTAGTAGCCCCTATTAAACGAATCTTACCACGCGCCAAAGCTGGTTTAAAAATATTAGCCGCATCAATTGCTCCTTCGGCCCCACCTGCACCAATTAAAGTATGAATCTCATCAATAAATAAAATGAGAGAATCATCACCTTCAATTTCTTTAAGCATTTTAGTAATACGCTCTTCAAATTCACCACGATATTTTGTCCCTGCAACCAAGGACGCAATCGAAACAGAAATGATCCGCTTATTTCGTAATTGTTGTGGAACTCGATTATGCACAATCAAACGAGCCAACTCTTCTACAATCGCCGTTTTTCCAACACCAGCATCTCCAATCAACAAAGGATTGTTTTTTCCCCTTCTAGAAAGAATTTCCATAACACGTTTTAACTCTTCTTCCCGACCAACTACAGGATCAATTTGATCAAAAAGTGCTTTTTCAGTTAAATCAAGACCATACTCTTCCACAATCATTTTTTTACGACTACCATTTCTTTTTTTCGAAACAATTTTACTAGAAAAGAAAGCCTGTAACTCTTCTAAATCAATATCTAACTTACTTAAAATACGAATCGCAATACCTTCACCTTCTTCCAGTACTGCAAACAATAATTGTTCACTAGTAACTTCCCCATTGCTAGATTCTTTACTAATTAAGATAGCAGTCTCCAAAACTCTTTTCAAAAGTGGTGTATATAAAAACCAATGATTTTCCTCATTACCAATACCTACTATTTCAATTAATTTATCACGAAAAAGGGAATACGTAATTCCAAATTCTGATAATTTCTTACCTATATCCTTGCTATTTTTCATCAAAGAAAGCATTAAATGTTCACTTCCAATATAAGGATGCTTCAAATTTTGCATTTCTTTTTTTGCATTCATCAAAACCTTTTGAGCTTCTTCACTAAATCTAGAAAACATAAAAATCCCTCCTATCACATTCTATGCTTATTATGTGATATTTAGGATTTTTTTAAACAAAAAAGAAACCGAAGTTTCTCTTATATTGCTAAAATAATTAAGAAAATGATTAATAAAATAATTAACAATTCTACGAATATTTTCCAAATATGTTTTAACCATTGACCATATGAAATATCCAAATAAGAAAGTGTACCAATTAGAATAACACTAGTTGGAGCCACCAACATCATTAATCCATAAATACTTTGGAAAATAACTTCTATCAATGGATACAAAGAACTATCTGTAATAACACTCATTACATATGGCAAAGTACTTTGAGCAGTATAAACAGATTCTACATTGAAAATACTAGCTAACATAGCCGCAATAGACATTGTTACTACATTGAAACCTGAAGTCAAATCAAGTAAAAACTTAGTAAAACCTAATTGAAATGGATGATAAGTAACAATGACTAAAACAACATATGCCAAAATCATACAACATGCAGGAGTAACGGATTTCTGTAATCCTTCTACAACTCCTTCTATAAAATCATTCCACTTAACACGATAAACAAGCATCAATACAACTGTTGCGATCAAAATAAGTGCTAATAATTCCACATTCAAGCTCCATAATCCAAATTCACTGACTCTTCCTAACAATTTAGAAAAAATAGGAAATCCAAATATTTCAAATTCAGTAACTGCTTCTTTGGCATTCGCAAACCAGTTCACATTAAATATTCCTGCCCAATCGAAAACAGAAATACACAAAATAATAAGAACCAAATCAAAAATAAGAATCAACGGCCAAATTATAACTTTCTTCTCATCTGTATTTTTAACCTTAATTACATCCTCTGTTTTAGCCATAGAAGCCCTTGTTTTAGTATTCTTCACTTTAGTAGTAACTTGCTTTGTAGTTTTTGTATCAGCCTTTTTAGTGGAATTTGTTTTAGAAACTGTTTTCTTAACATTGCTAGCGTTATTCTCCGCTTTTTTCATATTATTCTTCTTAGAAACGACTGATTGGGAAGATACTTTGTCTACCTCTTTGGCAGTTCTAACACGCGAAACTATCTTCTCTTTCTTAACTGTTTCCTCTTTCTTTGCTTCAATTACAGAAGTCTTTGTTTTTTTAGCATACAATAATACATTAGCAATTAATACAATCATAAATGCGATTAAAACAACAACTTTAGATACCATTTCATTCATGATATCAGTACCTAACAATTGATTCATATAACTAACGGTATTATTCCCAAGCGTAGTACCAGCAATTCCTGAAATCGTAGAACCAACTGTAACACTAGCTGCTACCAATTTATTGTATCCCATAGCCAAAATAATAGAACAAACAAAAGGAAATACAAAAATCATACCAAATGATAATCCAGTAACAGATACAAGAACAGAAATTAATATCATGACAGTAATCAAAAAGATATGCTCTCTTCCAACGAAAGAAGTTTTAATCTTTTCAATCAACGCTTGATAAGCAGAAATTTTGTTCATTACCCCATAGAAGATCCCAATAACCGCTACATATAACAATGTATATGCAAAATAAGTAACTGCAACCATCGGATAAGAAAACAAATCAAATAAACCAACTTGTACTCTCCCTTCTTCTATTAATGCAGTTTTAAACGATGTACTAGGGAATATCCATGTACACAATACAACAACAAGAATACTAATAAAAACTGTTTTAAATATACTTTTACCTTTCATAATAACCCTCCCACTTTAATTATACATTATTTACCATAAAATACAATTAGATTTAAAGGAAAAAAGATGAAAATTTAGTGAAAAAATTAAAAAAAGGACCATTTTTTGCTCATTTGCCCTTTTTTGAATAAAATCTTAGACCAATTAGTAAAACAACTAAGCAAGTGTTAAGCACTGTTTTATAAAATAAAGAAGAGTTAAGAAATAATAATAAAGTATTTCTAATAAATACCACTTATTTATGATGTTGAGTTAAATATTTATAACAATATAGTACAATCAGCAATAAGAAAAGAGGAACTATTCCAAAGATCTCCTCCTTTAAATTTAATTATCAGTTGGTCTCATAAGTGGAAACATAACGACATCTCGAATACTCTCACTTCCAGTTAATAGCTGCACAATACGGTCAATTCCCATACCCCAACCAGAAATTGGAGGCATACCATATTCCATCGCACCAATATAATCATAATCCATATCCATAGCCTCTTCATCACCTGCTGCCTTTAAATTAGCCTGCTCAAGTAATCTCTTTTCCTGCTCTTGTGGATCCACTAGTTCAGAATATCCATTCACAATCTCAGCACCATTAATAACCAATTGGAAACGATCGCTAACCTCTGGTCTATCATCATTACTTCTAGCAAGTGGTGATAAACTAGTGGGGTGTTCTGTTAAATAAACCGGACCTAACATATGAGGACGAGCCACTTTTTTATATAGTACATCAACCAGATTTCCAAATCCTAAATTTTCAAGTGGTGTTTCACTTTCTACTTGAATTCCCTTCTCCTGAATAATACTTAACAATAATTCTTTCGTATTATAAACCTGAATGTCGATATCAGCATGCTTAATCAATAGTTCTCTAAAAGATACTCTACCCCAATTACCACTCATATCAACCTGTTTATCTCCAACCTGAATCGTTAAAGTCCCAAAAATATTTTGAATGATAGTTTGAAGCATATTTTGAATTAATTTCATATTATCTTCATAGTTATAATATGCTTGATAGCCTTCAATCATCGTAAAATCCTGTAAATGAGAAGCATCCATCCCTTCATTTCGAAAACACCTAGCAATTTCATAAACTTTTGGAATTCCTCCCACTACCGCCCTTTTCAAATAAGTTTCTGGCGCAATTCTTAAATAAACATCCAAATCCAAAGCATTATGATGTGCCATAAATGGCCGAGCCGTAGCCCCACTAGCTTTACTATTTAAAATCGGGGTTTCGATCTCCATATAACCCAAATTATCTAAATAATGTCTTAATTCACGAATAAACTGTACTCGAATTTTAAAGCGCTCTCTTGTTTCCTGATTCATAATTAAATCAACATATCGATGACGATAACATGCTTCCAGATCAGTTAAACCATGAAATTTTTCTGGAAGTGGTTTTAACGCTTTACCTAAAAATTGAAAACTTGTCGCACGTAATGTCTTCTCACCAGTATGAGTAGTAAAAATCTCTCCTTCGACTCCTATAAAATCTCCAATATCAATATAAGTTTTGAAAAAATCATAAGCTGCTTCTCCTACCACATCAATTTTAATAGAAATTTGTAAATCTCCTTCAATATCACGAATTTTTAAAAAACTCATCTTTCCCATTTTTCTCATAAAAACAATACGAGCTGCCACTCTCACATCACTAGTTTCATCAGCTAAATTTGCAGCTTCTATTAAAGAATGGGTAATATGATAACGTTCAGGATAAGGATTACAATATTCCCTAATTTTATGAATCTTCTCTTTTCTAACTAATTCTTGTTCTGAAAAATTTCTCATCTCAATCACTCCTCATTGCACATAATTACTCTAGTATGCCCCACTAAATCTTGAAGACCACGACCATCCTTTTTATACATAACCATAAATACCGAAATAATAATTAATAATATTTGAATTCCTTGTAGCGTAAAACTAGCATAATAATAAACAGATTTATCAATAAAAAGTACCATCCCAATAATTAAAATATTAGCTAGTAATGAATGAATAATAACAGAACGATAAATATAATGATTAAACGTTAACCTCTCTCCATCACTAGAGACTACACGAATATTCATAATCTTCTTACCCAAAGTTTGACCCTTATTATAACATTGAAATACCACAAAATATAAAATTAAAAGCACTACTTCTACTACCATAGATACTACATTACTATAATCTAGATCATGAACAACTTCAATCGAACGCTGAATATATTCATCAACTGTAATTTTGTTTTCTATCAAATCAGCCTGCACCTGTTCATATTCTTGCAAATAAATATCATAGTTTTCAGATCGAGGTAAAACTACCATAATAAAAGAGGCAACCATCGAAACAATAATAATATCAATAATATAGGAAATCACTCTCGGAAAGAAAAAGGCCTTCTGTGTATATTTTTTACCAGAATTAGAATCCTTAAAATCATCTACAAGTTTTTCTTTCTCCATTTGTTCTGCCTCAACCCTTTTTCCTTTTTTCTTAGTATTCTTAACTCTAGCCTCTGCTTCTATTACATCTTTTTTTCTTCTTGCCATGCATCTGCCTCACTTTCAATATAAATTTTATAATCATTTAATATCTCAATTATATCAGAAATCTTATTACATAGAAATATTTTGTTTTTAATTTCACTGGATTTTTTCATACCTTTTAAATACCATGCAATATGATTACGAATTTCTAATACAGCAAGTTTTTCATTTTTTAATGAACAAAGGTTCCTTAAATGCTCCAAACACATATCTATTCTTTCACTAAAACTAGGTCGATCTAATATTACATTATTTTCTAAATAAGCGTTAATTTCTCTAATAAGCCATGGATTTCCTAATACTCCACGACCAATCATAAGTAGATCACAACCAGTTTCATCAAGCATTCTTTTCGCATCATAAATATTTTTGATATCTCCGTTTCCAATCACAGGGATAGAAACAGCTGCTTTTACTTGTTTAATAATTGACCAATCTGCTTTTCCACTGTACCCTTGATTTCTCGTTCTAGGATGAACACAAATAGCACTAGCTCCAGCTTCCTCACATATCTTAGCAACTTCTACCGCATTAATACTATTATCATCCCAACCACTTCTAATTTTAACTGTAACAGGAATAGGAACAGCATTCACTACACTAGAAACAATATCCCTTATTTTTTCAGGATTTTTTAAAAGAGCGCTACCAGCCTGAGCTCTAACCGCTACTTTAGGAACCGGACAGCCCATATTAATATCTATAATATCTGGATGCATATTTTCATAAATAAATTTCGCAGCGCTCACAAAAGATTCCTTATCACTACCAAATATCTGCTGAGTAATAGGCCTCTCCACCTCTTCCATATAAAGCATATCTACTGTTTTTTGATTTTTATAAAACAAAGCTTTGTCAGAAACCATTTCTGCATAAATCAATCCTGCACCCATTTTCTTAATAATTTTGCGAAAACTAGAATTCCCAATACCAGCCATTGGTGCTAAAACTGTTTTACTTCTAATTTCAATATTTCCTATATAAATCATATTATCCCTCAAATCACCATAGATAATATCATAAATCAAATCAAAAAACTAGTATAACATATTTAAGTTATAGCATTTTTTTCAACAGAATCTATAATTACATCGAAAAGGCATGTATTTCAGCAAAATTAAAACAAACATACTATTTATTAAAATAAAGTCATTGTACTGATCATCACACTTCAAAACTACATACTAAGATAGCTAATATG